>NZ_JBQHUB010000002.1:0-175587 GCF_052065415.1 Pseudoflavonifractor sp. HCP28S3_F10
AAAAGCCCCTCTGCTCTCGGTGGACCTCATGCCCGCGAGAGTGGGCCTCATTTCCCGTGAAGGTGGACTTCTTTCCCCGTGCAGATGGACTTGTGGCTACGAAATTTACATTGAGTATAATAGAGAACATAAAGAATTCTACGATGATATGCACGCAAGAAAAAGTGAAGCTCTGTCATTTCTTTACATCGCTGTTGGTTGCGCCGTAATTGCGGCCATTTCTCTTTACAAATGGCTATATTATGGTAGAACGACAATAACTGTAACGGATAAGCGGATTTATGGAAAGGCCGCTTTTGGTAAAGAAGTTGATTTGCCGTTAAGCAACATTGTAATGCTTCATAAAAGAGGAAAAAAGAATATGATAATTGCAACATCGGCTGGAAAAGTTCGATTTGTGGGTGTTAAAAATCGAAATGAAATTTACGGTGCAATCCAGACGCTAATGGCAGTCAAATAATAGATGAGCGGGAGCAATCCCGCTCATTCTTTATCTGTTCGTAAGAGTACACTTTTACAAACATACAAAAACCGCACAAAAAGTTTGTTTGTAAAATACTAAAACTAATTTACAGATATGTTCGTAAATCGCTTAACATTTACGAACACCTGTGATAGAATACGAACAGATAGAACAAAGGGGGATGCGACATGGACAGCCGCACTTATTACTACGCCAGAGTATCAAGCAAGGAGCAAAACCTTGACCGCCAGATCGCCGCTTTTAAGGCTCTTGGAGCAACGGAGCGGGAGATCATCACCGACAAGGAGAGCGGCAAGGACTTGGAACGAGCGGGGTATCAAGCACTTAAAAACGCCATGCTGAGGCGGGGAGATACCTTGATCGTCAAATCCCTTGATCGGTTAAGCCGTAACAAGTGCGACATTCACAATGAACTGCGGTACTTCAAAGAGAACGGCATCCGTCTGAAAGTGATTGACCTCCCTACAACGATGATGGAACTGCCAGAAGGGCAGGAATGGGTTTTTGAGATGGTCAACAACATTCTGATTGAAGTGTTGGGAACTATCGCAGAACAGGAGCGGGAGACCATTCGCAAGCGTCAAGCAGAGGGCATTGAAGCGGCAAAGCAGAACGGCAAGAAGTTAGGACGCCCCGCGCTGACTTTCCCCGCAAACTGGGACGGCGTTTATGCCTCTTGGAAAGCGGGGGAGATCACCGCAAAGACTGCCATGGAGCAGACAGGCACGAAGCGCACAAGTTTCTATAAACTCGTCGGCATGATGGAGCAGGGGGAGGAATAACCCCCTTGCTCTTTCTGAAAAACTGTGTTATGCTTTTATTGCTTCAATAAACTGTGACATACCAAAAGAACAACACAGCAATTTGAGGATAGGCGTAAGTCTTGAAAAGCCTTGATTTTCAAGGAAAAGTAGTTCCCACTTCCAAAGGGCTTGCCCTTTGGTCGACGACGTACAGAACGTCTACCATAACTGGGAGCAGGACTGATTGAAAAACCAAGAGCGGGGCGCTGCCTTAAAGGAAGCGCCCCGCTCCTTTTTTCATCCGCCAAGGGGCGGGATGAATGTAAGAAGCGCCGTTCCGGTATGGCCGGAACGGCGCTTTTATCCGATGGACCTTGTGGTCCTGGGAATCAAAGATGCAAGTAAGCCTGTAAGCCGGGTTCTGTCATTTAAGACAGCCATCTATCTAGTCGCACCGTTGCCGGTACGCTCCAGCCGCCTCCCCGGGACGGTCGGGCCGACCATATGTCCCTCCACGGCGTTGCTCCGGATAGAGTTTACAGCGACGGACGCTTCCACGCCGTCGGGCGGGCTCTTACCTCCGCCTTTCCACCCTTACCTCGTCGGCACAAGCTCTCTTCTCACCGGAAGCATACACTTTCGGGGGGAAGCCCTGTTTGCAGGGAGCGAGGCGGTATATCTCTGTTGCACTTTTCCTAGGGTCGCCCCCGGCGGGTGTTACCCGTTATCCTTGCCCTGCGGAGCCCGGACTTTCCTCACAGGCGGGCCTTTCGCCCCGTCCGCGCGGCTGTCCAGCTTACTTGCGAGAGGTATTGTACCGCATATCGGTCCTCTTGTCAAACGAATCCCGGAAGAAGCCCGGCTTCTGATTGAAATTCGGAACAGGGCGCGGTATAATATTTTAGTTAATCTGTCCCTGAACTCAGGGATCGTAAATGTATCTGAAAGGGGAACGAGTCTATGGGCTCTAAGATACAGGATTATCTGGCCGGGCTGAAAGGGAAGCGGGTGGCCGTGATTGGGATCGGCGTGTCCAACACGCCGCTGGTCAACATGCTGGCTCGGGCTGGCGTGGATGTGACCGCCTGTGACAAGCGCAGCCGGGAGGAATTCGGCGAGCAGGCCCGGGCGCTGGAGAGCCTGGGCGTGACGCTGCGCCTGGGCCCGGATTATCTGGACGGCCTGGACCAGGATGTGATCTTCCGGACCCCCGGCCTGCGGCCTGATGTGCCGCAGCTCCTGGCCGCCCGGGAGCGGGGCGCGGTGGTGACCTCGGAGATGGAAGTGTTTTTCCAGGTCTGTCCCTGCAAGCGGATCGCCGTTACCGGCAGTGACGGAAAGACCACCACCACCACTATTATCGCGGGACTTTTGAAGGCCGCCGGGTATACTACCTATGTGGGCGGCAACATCGGAAAGCCCCTTCTGCCCGATGTGGACGGGATGGAGCCGGGAGACGTGGCGGTGCTGGAGCTCTCCTCCTTCCAGCTCATGACCATGGACCAGAGCCCGGAGATCGCCGTGGTCACCAATGTGGCCCCCAATCATCTGGACGTGCACAGCTCCATGGAGGAGTATGTGGCGGCCAAGGAGAACGTCTTTCGCTATCAGGACGGGAACGGCGTGGTGGTCCTCAACCAGGACAATGATATCACCCGGAGCTTTGCCCAGCGGGCGCGGGGCCGGGTGGTCCGGTTCAGCAGGCAGGAGGAACTGGAGCAGGGCGTTTTCGTGAAGGACGGCGCCATCTGGGTGGCAGACGGGAATGGCGCCCGCCAGGTGCTGCCCCTGTCGGGCATCCTGCTGCCCGGCGTCCACAACGTGGAGAATTATATGGCCGCCATCGGTGCGGTGAACGGTCTGGTGCCCGATGAGGTGATTCGAAAGTTCGCCGGAGAGTTCCAGGGTGTGGAGCACCGCATTGAGCTGGTGCGCACCCTGCGGGGCGTCCGGTATTACAACGACTCCATCGCCTCCAGCCCCTCCCGCACCATCGCGGGGCTGCGCTGCTTCCGGGAAAAGGTGATCCTCATCGCCGGCGGCTATGACAAGCATATCCCCTTCGACGCCCTGGGTCCGGAGATCGTGGAGCATGTCAAGACGTTGGTCCTCACCGGCGCCACCGCCGCCAAGATCCGCGCCGCGGTGGAGGCCGCACCGGGCTATGCCGCCGGACGGCCTGAGATCGTGGAGATCGACGACTTCAGAGAGGCGGTCTTGGCCGCCCACCGGGCCGCCCAGCCCGGCGACGTGGTGATCCTCTCCCCGGCGGGGGCTGCCTTTGACAAGTTTAAGAATTTTATGGTACGGGGCAATACCTTCAAGCAGATCATCCGGGAGCTGGATTGAGGTCCCGGTTGTAATAATGCGCTTTAGCGGAAAACAGACAGGGAAGTGAAGCTGATTTGGATATGAAAGAGATGTTGGAACGGCTGTGTTCACAGACGGCCCCCTCCGGCTTTGAGACGCCTGCGGCCCGGGTGGCCCGGGAACTGATGGAGCCTCTAGTGGACGAGGTAAAAGTGGACCGCATGGGCAATGTGATCGGTGTGCGCCGCTGCGGCCGGGAGGGAGCGCCCAAGCTCCTGCTGGACGCCCATCTGGACGAGATCGGCCTGATCGTGACAGGAATAGAGGACGGCTTCCTCCGCTTCCGGACCATCGGCGGCGTGGACCCGCGGATGCTGCCCAACCGGGAGCTCACCGTCCTTACCGAGCCCCCCATGCTGGGCGTGGTGGCCTGTCTGCCGCCCCATGTGCTGAAGGAGGGGGCTGAAAAGGAATCCATCCCCATCCCGGAGCTCTTCGTGGACGTGGGCCTGTCCCAGGCCGAGGCGGAAAAGCGGATACCCATCGGCACGCCCATGGTGTTCCGGGGTGGCTGCTTTGCGCTGGGCGAGCGGGAGATGTGCGGGAAGTCCATGGACGACCGCTCCTGCTTCGTAACGCTGCTGCGTGCGGCCGAGCTGCTGCGGGACAAGAAGCTGGACGTGGATCTGTACCTTATGGGCAGTACCCGGGAGGAGATCAGCGGTGCAGGCGCCCAGTGCGCCACCTTTGCCATTGCGCCGGATTTCTGCGTGGCGGTGGATGTGACCCACGGTGTCACTCCTGACTCTCCTCAGGACAAGGCCTTTGCGCTGGGCGGAGGCCCGGCCATCGGCGTAGGGCCCAATATGACCCGCTGGATGACAGAGCGGATGATGAACAAGGCCAAGGAGCAGAACATCCCCTACCAGCTGGAGGTCATGGCCGGCCACACCGGGACCAACGGCTGGGCCATGCAGGTCTGCCGGGAGGGTGTGGCTACCTCAGTGCTGAGCCTGCCCCTCAAGTATATGCACAGCCCCATTGAGGTGCTGGATCTGGAGGATATGGAGCAGGTGTCCCGGCTGCTGACCGCCTTCACGCTGGATCTGGGAAAGGAGGCGGTCTATCCATGCTGAATCTGGTAAAAGAACTCTGTGCCCTGCCCGGCGTGTCCAGCTTTGAGGATGAGGTCCGGGACTATATCCGGCAGCGGGTGACCCCCTTCGCCGACTCGGTCCGGACCGACGCGCTGGGCAACCTGATCGTGTTCAAGCGGGGCATCAGGGCCACCGGGAGCCGGCTGGCCATCTGCGCCCACATGGACGAGGTGGGCCTCATCATCCGTAAAATCACGGACGAGGGGTATCTGAAATTCTCCTGTGTCGGCGGCATCGACCGCCGGGTCCTTATCGGCAAGCCGGTGAAGGTGGGGCCGGAAGGAGTTCCCGGGGTCATCGGCCTGAAGGCCTATCACCTGGTCAGTGAGGAGGAGGAAAAGACCGTTCCCAAGCTGGAGGACTTCTATCTGGACATCGGTGCCCGGTCCCGCGAGGAGGCGGAAAGGCTGGTCTCAGTGGGCGATTACGCCGTATTTGACAGCGACTGTGTGGAGTTCGGCGACGGCATGATCAAGGCCAAGGCCCTGGACGACCGGATCGGCTGCGCCGTGATGATGAAGCTGCTGGAGGAGGACCTGCCCATGGACTGCACCTTTGTGTTTGCCGTCCAGGAGGAGGTGGGGCACCGGGGAGCCTTTGGCGCGGCCTTTGCGGTGAAGCCCGAGATCGCCCTGGTGCTGGAGACCACCACTGCCGCTGATCTGCCCGGCATGGAGGGCCATCAGAAGGTGTGCGTCCCGGGTGACGGGCCGGTGGTGCCCTTTATGGACCGGGGCTCCATTGCCGACCGGGGGCTTTTTGAGCTGATGCGGGAGCTGGCCGAGTCCAACGGCATCCCCTGGCAGACCAAGCACTATATTGCCGGCGGAAACGACGCGGCGGCCTTCCAGCGGTCCCGGGCAGGCGTCCGGACGGTGACGGTTTCGGCGGCGGTGCGTTATCTGCACGCCCCCGCCAGCGTGGCTGCGGTCCGGGATCTGGACCATATTCTGAATCTGACGCGGCTCTTTATCGGCGCTGTGGCCGGCCGCGTGTAAAGGGAGAAGAGCACTATGGATATTCTGAGTACACTCCAGGCCCTCAACGCCTGTCATGGACCCTCCGGCAATGAGAGCGGCGTGGCCGCCGCTATCCGCACCCTGGCTGCCCCCTATGCTGACGAGATCACAGCGGACACCCTGGGCAATCTCATCGTTCACAAGAAGGGAAGCGGTCCCCGGGTGATGTTTGCCGCCCACATGGACTCCATCGGCTGTATCGTGACTCATGTGGACGAGAAGGGCTTTGTCCGATTCGGAAAGCTGGGCGGACTCTCCGCCCATGAGATCGCCTTTACCCCGGTCCGGTTCCAGAACGGCGTCCGGGGCGTGATCTGCGCGCCCGAGAACGTGGAGCCCAAGGACTGGAAGACCGACGATCTGTATATCGACATCGGTGCCAGAGATCAGGAGGAGGCCCGCAAGCTGGTGGACCTGGGCGACACCGCCGTCTACGCTGCCGAGAGCTATGCCGCTGGCGGCCGGCTGGTCTCTCCCTATATGGACAACCGCATCTCCTGCGTGGTGCTCCTGATGGCCCTTGAGCAGCTGCGTGAGAGCCAAAACGACCTCTACTTCGTCTTTACCGTCCAGGAGGAGGTGGGCATCCGGGGCGCGAAAACCGCCGCCTTCGGCATCGACCCGGTCTACGCTGTGGCGGTGGACGTGACCTCCACCGACGACGAGCTGGGCAGCAAGCACGGCTCCACCAGCAAGCTGGGCGGCGGAGCGGCGGTGAAGGTGATGGACAGCTCGGTGCTGTGTCATCCCTCCATGGTGGCCAGGCTCACCGCCCTGGCGGAGGAGAAGGGGATCCCCGCCCAGCGGGACATCATCCGTGCCGGCGGCACTGATGCGGGCGCCATCCACCAGAGCCGTGCCGGCGTCTATACCGGCGGCATTTCCGTACCCTGCCGCTATATCCATACTCCGCAGGAGATGGTGGACGCGGGAGACGTGGAGGCCTGCGCCAAGCTGGTAGCCGCCTTTGCCCAGTCCGAACTGGACGGCTGATATGGGTGCTTCTCTGACGGTGCCGGAGGCGGTAAACCGCCTGACCTGCCCTGACAACAAAACGGCTTATGCTGCATTACAGGCGCTGGAGGCGTGGTCGGAGGAATCCGACCTGGTATACGCCTATCTGGACCGGTTCACGGCCATGCTGGAGAGCACGAATTCCTATGTGCGCAACCGCGGCCTGCTTCTGCTGGGAAAAAACGCCCGCTGGGACCGGGATGGAAAGCTGGACACCGTTCTGGACCGGATACTGGAACATCTGGAGGACCCCAAGCCCATCACTGTCCGTCAATGCCTGAAGGCCCTGGAAGAGCTGGTGCAGGGGCGGCCTGATCTGGCGTTTCGGGTCCAGGCCCGTTTGGAGGCCGTGGATTGTACCAGGTATCCGGAGAGCATGGCGCCGCTGATACAGAGCGATCTCCTGCATCTGCTGCAGACGATCAATGATTTCACTGCCCCCGAGAACAGGGAAAGCCACAGAAAGAGATAGGATGAAAAGTGATATGCCTTTACAGTTAAGCGAAAAAGTCCGCGCCCTGGCGGCCCGGGCCCAGTCTGACCTGGGCGAACAGTTTGCCCGTATCGACGCCATCGCGGAAGAGAATACCCAAAAGGTCCTCGCCGCCTTTCAGAAACACCGGGTAGCTGAGAGTTATTTCGCCGGTACTACCGGCTATGGCTACGACGACCTGGGCCGGGACAAGCTGGACGAGATCTACGCCGATATCTTCGGCACTGAGGACGCACTTGTGCGCATTGGCTTCGTCAACGGCACCCACGCCATCTCCTGTGCCCTCTTCGGGGCCTTGAAGCCGGGAGACGTGCTGGTCTCCGCCGTGGGCGCGCCCTATGACACGCTGCTGGGCGTCATCGGCGTGGCCGACAAGGGCCCCGGCTCCCTGAAGAGCTATGGCGTGGAGTACCGCCAGGTGGATCTGGTGAACGATGCCCCCGACCCGGAGGGGCTGGCCCTGGCGGTCCGGGACCCGAAGGTGAAGGCGGTGCTCATCCAGCGCTCCAAGGGCTACTCCACCCGTTCGTCCCTGTCGGTGGCGGAGATCGGCGCCCTGTGCCGGGTGGTACGGGAGAACAACCCGGAGGCCGCCATTCTGGTGGACAACTGCTACGGTGAATTTGTGGAGACGGAGGAGCCCACCCAGGTGGGGGCCGACCTGGTGGTGGGCTCCCTGATTAAGAACCCCGGCGGCGGACTGGCCCCCACCGGCGGCTACATCGCCGGCCGGAAGGACCTGGTGGAAGGCGCGGCCATGCGCCTGACGGTGCCCGGTATTGGCCGGGAGTGCGGCTCCACCCTGGGCAACAACCGGGCGCTCTATCAGGGATTGTTCCTGGCGCCCCACACGGTAGCCCAGGCAGTCAAGACCGCCGTGTTTGCCGCCCGGATCATGGAGCTGCTGGGCTACCGGACCGAGCCTACCTCCGACCAGGTGCGCCATGACATCATCCAGATGATCCACTTCGGAACGCCGGAGCCCCTCAAGCGGTTCTGCCGGGGCATCCAGTTCGGCGCCCCGGTGGACTCCTATGTGACTCCCGAGCCCTGGGACATGCCTGGATACGACAGCCAGGTCATCATGGCGGCGGGCGCCTTTATCCAGGGCGCGTCCATCGAACTGTCCTGCGACGCCCCCATGCGGGAGCCCTACACCGCTTACCTCCAGGGCGGCCTGACCTATGAGTCGGGCAAGACGGGCGTGATGCTGGCGGTACAGGAGCTGCTGGAAAAGTCGGAATAGGCCGGGCCCGGCGGCGCATAGTGTGGCCATGGAGGTGATACCATGGTCACGCTGATCCGAAGGCTTTGGCTCCGCCCGGTCCGCCGCAGGGGCCGCAGAGGTGGAGCGGCGGGCTGTATCTGCCTGCGGGTACTGCCCGCCCTGGCGGGCATCGCGGCGGCGGTCCTTCTGCTGGACAGCGTGGACCGGGTGCTGCGGCCCCAACTGACGGAACTGGTATCCGCACAGCTTCAAAACGCTGTAACCGAGGCAGTCAATGACGCGGTGGGGAAGAGCCTGGAGGGGGAACAGGGCAGCTATGACGCCCTCTACACGCTGCATACGGACGAGAGCGGCAGATTATCCGCCCTGACCGCAGATACAGCCGGACTTAACCGCCTGCGGACACAAGTTTTGGAAGAGACACTATGTAAAGTTAAGTTGCTTAACAGCGAAGAACTGGGTGTCCCTGTTGGAAATCTGACCGGATGGGTGCTCCTCTCTGGAAGGGGACCGGTACTGCCGGTCAAGGTGCTGACAGCCGCGGCACCCCGTGCCGAGTTCCGCAACGATTTTACTGCAGCCGGCATCAATCAGACCCTTCACAGGGTAATGCTGGAGATCACGGTCACCGTACAGGTGCTGATGCCCGGTGGCACCCGGGAATATACTGTGACCACTCCAGTCTGCATAGCCGAAACGGTGGTAATGGGTCAGGTGCCCGAGACTTATGTGGGACTGGGCTCTGTGACGCCGTGATTTTAAGAAAATCGTAAAAACCCAGGATCAGTACCCGTGCTAAAATAGGAAAAACGGCAAGTGGGGTGGCTGGTAATGGGATCACTTTTGGAACGCCTTATCTGGTACGGCGAAGTATCGCTGGACTATGTGCTGCAAATGCTGCCCTGCGCCCTGTTGGGCGGGATCCTTTTCTTCCTGCTGCGCCCTCTGCGGCGTCGGCGCCTGGCGGAGCGCGGTCTCATCAGCGGGCCGTGGCGGGAGGGGGCCATGCTGCTGTTCACCCTGTTCTGCTTTGGGCTGGCGGCCCTCACCCTGTTTCCCGCCTACTTCTGGACCCGGGACCATTGGTACTGGGTGGTGCAGGGCGTGGAGCCGGCCTTTGCGCCGGTAGACCTGGCGGAGGCGCTGGGGCAGGCGCAGCTTGTCCCGTCACTGACGCCGGAGCAGGCCATGGCGGGTGGATGGGTTTCCTATATGATCTGGGCCAACGCGCTGATCTTTCTGCCCGTGGGGTTTTTCCCGGCTCTGGTCGGGGAAAGGCCCAGATGGTGGAAGTCGCTGCTGTACGGCCTTGGCTCCTCCGTGTTTATTGAAGTGGAGCAGCTCTTCTCAGGCCGCTCCACCGATATCGACGACGTGATCCTCAACACCGTGGGCGCGCTTCTGGGCTATTGGGTGTTTTTGCTGCTGCGCCATGGTTTTCCACGGTTTCTTTCCAGATTCAGATGTACAAAGAGTGGAGGTCCCTGAAATGGACGAACGACAGGAGATCGAGGCCCTCCGGCGGGAGCTGGAGCGGGCAAATTATGAATACTATGTGTTGGACGCTCCCACTATGTCCGACTATGAGTTCGACCACAAGTTACGCCGGCTGGAGGGGCTGGAGGCCGCCCATCCCGAGCTGGTGAGCCCTGATTCGCCTACCCGGCGGGTAGGAGGCAAGGTGGCAGGCGGCTTTGCGGAGGTGATCCACCGGGTGCCGCTGGAGAGCTTGCAGGACGTGTTCGATCCCGCCGAGGTGGAGGAGTTTGACCGCCGGGTGCGGGAGGTCCTGGGGGACGATGTGGAGTATGATGTAGAGCCTAAGGTGGACGGCCTGTCGGTAGCGCTGGAGTATCAGGATGGCGTCTTTGTCCGGGGGGCCACCCGGGGAGACGGACGGGTGGGAGAGGACGTGACCGAGAATCTGCGGACCGTCCGTTCCATTCCCCTCAAACTGCCCGACCGGCTGCCCTCCCTTGCCGTCCGGGGCGAGGTCTATATGCCCAAGAAGGTTTTTGAGGAGCTTAATGCCGAGTTGGAGCTTCAGGGCAAGACCCTCTTCGCCAATCCCCGGAATGCGGCAGCCGGCTCCCTACGCCAGCATGATCCCAAAATCGCGGCAGCCCGGCGGCTTGATATCCAGGTGTTCAACATCCAGTGGGCCGAGGGTAAGGAGTTTGAGACTCATACGGATACACTGGAATATTTGAAAACTCAACACTATAAAGTGATTCCGCATTACACCTGCAAGACCATTGAGGAGGTCAAGGAACGCATTCGCCAGATCGGTGAGGAGCGGGAGAGTTACCCCTTTGATATCGATGGAGCAGTTGTAAAGCTGAATTCCCTGTCAGGCCGTGAGGCACTGGGCAGCACGGCCAAATTCCCCCGCTGGGCGGCGGCCTACAAGTACCCGCCGGAGCGGAAGCCTTCCAGGGTAGTGGATATCGTGGTCCAGGTGGGCCGCACCGGTGTGCTCACCCCCAAGGCGGTGGTGGAACCGGTGCGCCTGGCGGGAACCACAGTGACCAACGCCACCCTCCACAATCAGGACTTTATCACCGAGAAGGATATCCGCATCGGGGATACCGTGTTGATCCAGAAAGCGGGGGAGATCATCCCTGAGATCGTAGAAGTGCTCAAAGAGAAACGGCCCGAGGGTACGCAGCCCTATCTGCTGCCTGGAACCTGTCCCGTCTGCGGTGCGCCGGTGGCCCGGGATGAGGACGGCGCTCACATCCGCTGCACCGGCGCCGAGTGTCCGGCCCAGCTCCTGCGGCACCTGACCCATTTTGCCAGCCGGGATGCCATGGATATCGAGGGGCTGGGACCGGCGGTGGTGGAGGCCCTGGTGAATGCCGGGCTGGTGAAAGGGCCCGGCGACCTTTACAGCCTGGATGCCCAGAGCGTGGCCGGCCTGGAGCGGATGGGCAAAAAGAGCGCTGAGAATCTGATCGCCGCCGTGGAGAAGTCCAAGGGGAACGACCTGTCCCGTCTGCTCTTCGCCTTTGGCATCCGTCAGGTGGGGCAGAAGGCGGGCAAAGTGCTTTCCGCCCGGTTTGGAAGTCTGGATGCCCTGATGGCGGCCGGTGAGGAGGAGCTGACCAATGTCCCTGACATCGGCGCCATCACGGCCCACAGCATCGTCACCTGGTTCCAGAGCCCACAAAGCCGGCATCTCATCGAGACGCTGCGGGCCGCCGGGGTCAATATGGAGAGCCATGAGGCGCCGGCAGGGGACCAGCTGGCAGGCAAGACCTTTGTGCTGACCGGAACGCTGGAGCACTTTACCCGGGAGGAGGCCGGGGCCAGGATCGAGGCCCTGGGTGGAAAGGTGTCCGGCTCAGTATCCAAAAAAACCAGCTACGTGGTGGCGGGGGAGGCCGCCGGGTCCAAGCTGAAAAAGGCCAACGACCTGGGTATCCCCGTGCTGACCGAGGCGGAATTTATCTCGATGCTGGAGGGATAGCGGAAAATAATTTTTTTCGCGCTTAGTGGATAAAAAGCCGCAGGAGGCCGCGACTACAGGCGGAATACTCCAAAAGGACCGGGAGGCCGAGACGGCCCTCCGGTCCTTTTTTGCGTCTGGGCATAGGATGAGGCGGGGAAGAGACGGGGCTGCCGTCCCATCCCCGAATCCCATCTGAGGAGGAATCGCCATTGAACCCCGACAACAATAACGGCAATCAGAATCCGGCGCGCTGCCCGGACGGGTGCGGTATGCTGCCCGAGTGTGCTCCGCTGGCCGTGCCATATGTTCCGTTCCAGCAGGCCGGCTCCAGGCGCTACACACAGCAGGACGCGCTGAACAACGGCACGCTTTTTCCCGGGCTCAATCTGCCCTTTCATCTCAATCCCAACGCCCCCAATGTGGTGAAAGGGCCGCTGGGAGAGCTGCAGGCGCTGGAATTCGTGCTGACCGAGCTGGGTCTGTATCTTGACACCCACCAGGGGGACGCGGAGGCCTTTGAGCTCTACCGGCAGTACGCGGCCATGGAGCGGGAAGGCCGGGAGCGGTATGAGGCCATGTACGGCCCGCTGCGCCAGTCGGATACGGCGGGCAGCAAGTCCTGGGCAGCCTGGCTTAACGATCCCTGGCCCTGGAATTTGCCGGAAGGGAGAGAGCGCTGATGTTTGTGTATGAAAAAAAGCTCCAGTACCCCATCAAGATCAAAAACACCAACCCTCAGCTGGCCTCCTTTATTATCAGCCAGTATGGCGGACCGGACGGAGAGCTTGGCGCTTCGCTGCGCTATCTGAGCCAGCGCTATGCCATGCCCTATCCGGAGCTGAAGGGCCTGCTGACCGACATCGGCGTAGAGGAACTGGGACATCTGGAGATGATCGGTACGCTGGTCTACCAGCTGACCCGGAACCTGTCGCCCGATGATCCCCGTATGGGAAATTTCGCCCCCTATTTTACCGACCACGGTGCCGGTGTGTATCCGGTGGCGGCATCGGGCGCCCCCTGGACTGCGGCGTATATCGGCGTCAAGGGGGACATCATCTGCGACCTGACCGAGGATATGGCCGCCGAACAGAAGGCCCGTGTAACCTACGACAACATCCTGCGGCAGTCCGATGACCCGGATGTCAGCGATGTGATCCGGTTCCTGCGTGAGCGGGAGGTGGTCCACTTCCAGCGCTTCGGCGAAGCGGTTCGTCTGGCGAAGGACAAGATGGACCAGAAGAATGTGTACTTCACCAACCCCGTGCTGGATAAGCAGTAGCGCAAAGCGAAACGAGGGCATACCCGTGGGTATGTCCTCGTTTCCGGTTGAGAAGCTCACAGCCTGACCTTGACCACCAGACGGGTCACTGGAGCGGGGGAGCCGCAGGCCACCCGGGGTGCGTGAAGATCCTGGGGCCAGACGATGTAGAATTCACCGGCATGTACCGTCATCGTGTCCCAGTCACCGTTCCAGAAGCCGATGTCCTTACCGGGATCGTAGGGGACGGTGACGGGGACTGTGCCCTCCTGGGCGTAGCCCACCATCTCCTGTCCGGAGAGGACGAACTGGATGTCGGCGTAATTCCTGTGGCCCTCCAGCTGGCTCTGTTCCCGGGGGAGGGTGTCGATCCGGAAGAGGGTGGCAAAGATGTCGTCACCGTCGATGACCACCTTCTCACCGGAGGTAAGGGTATCGGGGTCCACCCGGGCCATCCATTCCAGCGCCCGGCGGAACCGGTCGCCCAGGTCATAGTAGAGGGGAGCATGCTCAATCCGGTCAAATACCATAGGAAATCAGCCTCCAGTTTCATTTGATATCTTTATTGTAGCTCCTCCCGCCGGGAAAAGCAATGAAAACACGTGCACGGACGGCTCCGGCATTGCCGTAATGGAACAAATGTGTTATAATCGGGCTGTCCGCATAGCCAGGTCCCGCACCGCATAGGATGCAGGGAAGGAGGGGATGCGGATGCGGAACAGGATAGGCGGCCGGCGGGTAGGAGTGGGAGCGCTGACCCTGCTGATAGCGGGGCTCTGCCTTCTGTGCCTGAACGGAAGCCGGGACCACGCGGCACTGGCGCCGGCCCGGCTGGCGGATCAGACGTTGATTATCGACGCCGGGCATGGCGGGGAGGATGGTGGAGCTGTCTCCATCACCGGGGTGCCGGAGAGCGGCATCAATTTGGCCATCGCGCTGAAGATGGATCAGATCCTTGGGCTTTACGGTACGGCGCCGGTCCTTTTGCGCAGCGAGGATATCTCGCTCCACGATCCGTCTGCCCAGACGCTGCGGCAGAAGAAGGTATCCGACCTGCACCACCGGGTGGAGGTCATTGAGAGTATTCCCAATGCCACGCTGATCAGCATCCATCAGAATTCATATCCAAGCGCCAAATACCACGGCGCGCAGGTATTTTACAGCAACGAGGCGCTGAGCCTGCCTCTGGCCCAACGTACTCAGACGCTGCTTCGGGATACGCTGGACCCCTCCAACCAGCGGGTGCCCAAGCCTATCCCGGAGACAGTCTATCTGATGAATCACATCTCCTGCCGGGCCATCCTGGTGGAGTGCGGTTTCCTGACCAATGCGGAAGAAGAGGCGCGGCTGCGGACAGGGGAGTACCAGAGCAAGCTGGCAGCGGTGCTGGCGGCCGCATGGCTTCAGCAGAGCGCCGATAAGGAGGTCGTCCCTCACAATGAAATCCAAAACACTGTTTTACTGTACGGACTGCGGCAATGAGCTTCCCAAGTGGGCGGGGCAGTGCCCCGCCTGCCACGCCTGGAACACCATTGTGGAGCGGCCCTCCGAGCCAAAGCGCAAGACCTCCGGTACGGCGCTGGCATCTGCCGGCGGCGGTCCGCGCACCATATCATCCGGCCGGCGGCCGAGACTGATCAGCGAGGTGGAGACCACCCATGAGCTCCGCTTTGAGACCGGTATGAGTGAGCTGGACCGGGTGCTGGGCGGTGGAGCGGTGAAGGGCTCTCTGGTGCTGGTGGGCGGCGCCCCTGGCATCGGAAAATCCACACTAATGTTACAAATTTGCGACAATCTGTGCCGTTTTGCCACAGTATTATATGTCTCAGGTGAGGAATCGGAACGGCAGATCAAGCTGCGGGCCGAGCGGCTGCACATTCGGAGCGAGGGGCTGTATCTGCTGTCCGAGACCAATCTGGAGGACGTGGTGGAGGCGGTCAACGAGCTCCGGCCCGACATTTTGATCGTGGACTCCATCCAGACCCTTTACAACGGGGATCTGAGTACCGCCCCGGGCAGCGTGGGTCAGGTAAAGGACTGCACCATGGCCCTGATGCAGCTGGCAAAAGGGCAGGGGATCACCGTTTTCGTCATCGGACATGTGAATAAGGAAGGCTCTATTGCGGGCCCCAAGGTCCTGGAGCATATGGTGGACTGTGTGCTCTATTTTGAGGGCGAGCAGCAGCTCTCATACCGCATCCTGCGGGCGGCCAAAAACCGTTTCGGTGCCACCAATGAGATCGGCGTCTTTGAGATGGCTGACGACGGACTGGCGGAAGTACCCAGCCCGTCGGAGATGCTGCTCTCCGGCCGGCCCCAGGATACGCCGGGCACCTGCGTGACCTGTGTGATGGAGGGCGTGCGGCCCGTTCTGGCGGAGGTCCAGGCACTGCTGGCGCCCACCAGCTATAATGTGCCCCGGCGAACCTCCAACGGCTTCGACTTTAACCGGGCGGCGCTGTTGCTGGCCGTACTGGAGAAGCGGGGCGGTTTGATGGTCAGCTCCTGCGACGCCTATATCAATGTAATTGGCGGACTGACCGTGTACGAGCCTGCCGCCGACCTGGCCATGATCATGGCGCTGGCGTCCAGTTTTCGGGACAAGCCGGTTCCGAACGATCTGGCCGCATTTGGCGAGGTCGGCCTGACCGGCGAGCTGCGGGCCGTCAACGCGCTGGGCCAACGGCTCAGCGAGCTGCGGCGGATGGGCTTTAACAAATGTCTGATCCCGGCTCGGGGAACCGGCAAGGTGGTGGAGCCAGATGGACTGCAGCTCATCCGAGTCAAAAATATCCGGGAGGCGCTGGCTGCAATTCTGTGAGCCAGGCCCACACCGCTGAAACCATACTCGAGGGAGGTGAAAAAGGGCTCGGGAATCAACTCAACAAAATAAAAATTTTGTTGAGTTGAGAGGAGGCAAAAACGGCCTTCCTCCGGTATGGACCACATTTGGCCCTCAACCGCGCCCTGCCGTGATTTGGATTACCGTACAGAAGCTCCTGAACTGATCCGTGACTTTCTCACGTATCACCGTACCATTCAGGGCCATTCGCTGAAGACCGTTGACGAATATTATCTGGACCTGCGGACTTTTTTTCGGTTTATTAAGGTCGAAAAAGGCCGTGTGCCGCGGACGACCGAGTTGAGCGAGATCTCAATCTCCGACGTGGATCTGGATCTGGTCCGGTCGGTCACACTGGCCGATGTGTATTCCTTTATGGACTATCTGGACCGCGACCGCAGCCTCAGCGCGCCTGCCCGGGCCCGTAAAATCGCCACGATACGCTCCTTTTATAAATATCTGACCAGCAAAGCTAAGCTGCTCCCGGAAAACCCAATGCAGGATCTGGATTCTCCCAGGATCAAGAAAGCACTGCCGCGTTATCTGGAACTGGACGAGTGCGTCCAATTATTGGAAAGTGTGGACGAACCCAACCGTGTCCGCGACTACTGCATTCTGACCCTGTTCCTCAATTGCGGTATGCGTATTTCAGAGCTGGTGTCCCTTAATTTGACCGATGTTCGGGAAAACCAGCTCCGCGTTCTGGGAAAAGGAAACAAAGAACGGGTCCTTTTTCTGAACGATGCCTGCCGTCAGGCGCTGGATGACTGGCTGGAGGAACGAAGCCGCTGCGCTGCGGCCGACCCGAACGCACTGTTTATTACCAGGAAGCATACCCGAATGACGAAGGATGCAGTTCACTACATGGTCAAACAGCGCCTGAAGAAAGCCGGGCTGGACAGCTCGCTCTATTCCAGCCACAAGCTGCGCCACACCGCTGCCACCCTAATGCTCCAGAACGGCGTGGATGTGCGCACCCTGCAGGAAGTCCTTGGGCATGAAAACCTGAATACGACCCAGATCTATACCCATGTGGACAACGAAAACCTGCGTCTGGCAGCCAAGGCAAATCCGCTGGGACGAATCAAGAAAAAGGAATAAGAGCTTTTGGCTTAAGACGCAAGCAATTCAGTTAAAAGATAGAAAACAGGAGCCGCGCTTCCGTGGAAGGCCGGCTCCTGTTTTATGTCTCCGAGGGCTTACAGTGCTTCGTCCGGGACTTCCTTGCGGGCGCCAAGGATATGAAGATACCGGATCGCCTGAAATTCATAGGTAGCCAGCGGCCGATAGTCAACATCATAGGAATGAGCGGCCACCAGAGTGTTCCACAGCGTCGGCTGACTTCCGATGGCTACGATGATGGGCGTGTGGCTGAAACGCCCTTTTCCCAGATCAAGCTGGACGAAATCTCCGGGTTCCATTCCCTCCAGGTTGCTCTCCACTGCGAAAGGCCCCACATTCTCTTCCTTTCTCAGCATGAAATTCCGGAAATACTCCACGCCAGTCCAGGCAGGCGCTTTATCATTGGCATCGCGGTAATACCAGCCGAAAACAGGGGTAAAATTCATGACACCGGTGCCTGCATAGAGGCATTGAGAGGCATAGTTGGTACAGTCTCCTCCCAACTCCTCATAGTCATAATAGGCCGGATTACGGCCGTAAGCCCAGCGGTGCGCGTAAGCTACCGCCGCATATCGGTCGTATGGGATCTCAATGAGCGCCATGGGCACATCCTCCCTTTCTGTGTCCCATGCTATGCGCCTCTTCCCTCCCCTGTGCATTCTAAGGATAAAAATAAGGGGAGAGGTCAGAACACCTCTCCCCTTCGGGGTCTTTATTTGACTGAGAATCAGGCCTTGCCGTCGCAGCCCAGGACGTCGATCAGCTTGTGCTTGACCAGTTCCTTGATGTTGGCGCGGGCGGGCTTCAGATACTGGCGGGGATCGAAATGATCGGGATGCTGATTGAAATACTGGCGGATCGTCCCGGTCATGGCCAGACGCAGGTCGGAGTCGATGTTGATCTTGCAGACAGACATGGAAGCGGCCTTGCGCAGCTGCTCCTCGGGGATGCCCACTGCGTCGGGCATATTTCCGCCGTTCTCATTGATCATCTTCACATACTCCTGAGGCACGGAAGAAGAACCATGGAGCACGATGGGGAAGCCAGGCAGGCGCTTGGAGACCTCCTCCAGCACGTCAAAGCGCAGCGGAGGCGGAACCAGAACGCCCTTCTCATTGCGGGTGCACTGGGCAGCGGTGAACTTATAGGCGCCGTGGCTGGTGCCGATGGCAATGGCCAGGGAGTCACAGCCGGTCTTGGAGACGAACTCCTCCACTTCCTCGGGACGGGTGTAGGAGGCAGCGTCGGAGGCCACCTTGACCTCATCCTCGATGCCGGCCAGGGTGCCCAGCTCGGCCTCGACCACCACGCCGTGGTCGTGAGCGTACTCGACGACCTTCTTGGTGATCTCGATGTTCTCGGCAAAGGGCTTGGAGCTGGCGTCGATCATGACAGAGGTAAAGCCGCCGTCGATGCAGGACTTGCAGGTCTCAAAGCTGTCGCCGTGGTCCAGGTGCAGGCAGATGGGAAGGCCGGTCTCGATGACGGCGGCCTCTACCAGCTTCATCAGGTAGGTGTGGTTGGCATAGGCGCGGGCGCCCTTGGAAACCTGAAGGATCAGGGGAGCATTGACTTCTTTGGCCGCTTCGGTGATGCCCTGGACGATCTCCATGTTGTTGACGTTGAAAGCACCGATGGCATAGCCGCCGTCATACGCCTTCTTGAACATTTCGGTAGTAGTAACGAGAGGCATAGGGCTCATCTCCTTTTTTTAATTTACGGATAGATTTTACCATTTGCAATTGATAAATACAAGAGGGCATGATATAATAATGCGAAATTTAGATTTGACGACATAAATATCTAAGTTTCATGCTTAAGAAAGAAAAAATATGCACAATGAGAGTGAGAAAAACAATTAACGGGAGGATTAAGCTATGAATGAACTCAAAGGTGCGTGCATTATCGGTCAGTCAGGAGGACCTACTGCGGTCATTAACGCCAGTGCGCTGGGCGTAATCCGCACAGCGCTCGACAGTGAGAGCATCACAAGGGTTCTGGGTGCGGCCCACGGCATCAAGGGAGTGCTGGAGGACCGGCTCTATGACATGGGTCAGGAGGATGCTGCAGAACTGGATTTGTTGAAATATACCCCCTCCTCCGCCCTGGGCTCCTGCCGCTACAAGCTGGCCGACCCCGAGCAGGACGACACCGACTACAAGCGCATCCTGGAGATCTTCAAGAAGTACGACGTGCGCTACTTCTTCTACAACGGCGGCAACGACTCCATGGACACCTGCAACAAGATTTCCAAGTATATGCAGAAGGTGGGCTATGAGTGCCGCATCATGGGCGTGCCCAAGACCATTGACAACGATCTGAACGGCACCGACCATTGCCCCGGTTTTGCTTCCGCGGCCAAGTTTATCGCGACTACCTGCATGGAGGTCCATCGGGACGCCCATGTGTATGACACCGGAATGGTGACCATCATCGAGATCATGGGCCGCCACGCCGGCTGGCTGGCCGGTTCCGCGGCGCTGGCCACCTGGGCTGGCTACGGTCCCGACCTGATCTATCTGCCCGAGACCGACTTCAATATGGATGAATTCCTGGCTGACGTGAAGGCTGTTTATGAGAAGACCGGCAAGTGTATGGTCGCTGTTTCTGAGGGCATCCATTATGCCGACGGCACGTTTGTGTCCGAGGCCAAGACCTCCGCCACTGACGGCTTCGGCCACGCCCAGCTGGGCGGACTGGCTTCCATGCTGGCCGAGATCGTGAAGAAAGAGACCGGCGCCAAGGTCCGCGGTATTGAGCTCTCCCTCCTCCAGCGCTGCGGCTCTCACGTGGCCTCCCAGACCGATATCGACGAGGCCTTTATGGCCGGCAAGACCGCTGTCGAGGCTGCTGTCTCCGGCGTGACTGACAAGATGGTGGCGTTCAAGTGCAGCCGCGACAACGGTGCCTACAAGTGCGAGGCATCTCTGGAGCCTCTTGATATTGTGGCCAATTTTGAGAAAAAGGTACCCCGCGAATGGATCAATGCCCGGGGCAATGGCGTGGAGCAGCCTTTTATCGACTATGTTCTGCCTCTGATCCAGGGCGAGACCAAGGCGCCCAAGGAGAATGCCCTTCCCCGGTTCGCCAAGCTGAAGAAAGTCCTTACCATTGAGATGTAAGAACGGCGCCTCCGGGCCGCCGCATGAGTAAGCTGCATGCATAAAAGGGAGGTCTTTTAATGGAAACGAGTAAAGTACGTCGAATTGGAGTATTCACCAGTGGTGGCGACGCACCCGGCATGAATGCCGCCATCCGTTCAGTGGTCCGGACTGCACTCCATATGGGGATCGAATGTGTGGGCATCCGCCGTGGCTATCATGGCCTGATCAACTGTGATGTGCTTCCTCTCACCTTTGAAAGCGTGAGCGGATTGTCCCGCCGTGGCGGAACCATGCTTTACTCGGCCCGCAGTGAGGAGTTCAAGGTCCCGGAGGGCCGCCAGAAGGCAGTGGCTACCTGTAAGCTGCTGGGTCTGGACGGACTGGTAGGCATCGGTGGAGACGGTACCTTCCGCGGCCTGCTGGAGCTGTCCCAGATGGGCATCTCCGTGGTTGGTATCCCCGGTACCATCGACAATGATATCTCCTGCTCCGAGTATACCATAGGCTTCGATACTGCCTGCAATACGGCGCTGGATTCCATCGACAAGCTGCGGGACACCATGCAGTCCCATGAGCGCTGCTCTGTGGTGGAGGTCATGGGCCGCCACGCGGGCCATCTGGCCATGTATGTGGGCGTGGCGTCGGGCGCCACCGCGGTGGTCGTCCCGGAGCAGGAGCTGGACTACGAGGCTGACATCATCGAGCCCATCCGCCGGGCCCGCCTGGGCGGCCGGACCCACTTCATGGTCATTGTGGCCGAGGGCGTGGAGGGCGGCGCCTACGGCGTGGCGGAGCGGATCCGCAGCGCCACCGCGCTGGACACCCGTGTTACCATTCTGGGACACGTGCAGCGGGGCGGCAGTCCCTCCTCCCGGGATCGGGTCACCGCCACCTACATGGGCTACGAGGCAGTCAAGCTCCTGGCTGCCGGCAAGAGCAACCGTGTGGTCTGCTTCCAGGATGACCGCTATGTGGACTTCGACATCGGCGAGGCCCTGGCCATGAAGAAGAGCCTGGACCCCCAGACCTACGACGTGATGCGGGCGCTCACCGGCGTGGAGCAGCACAGACTGTAAGAGGCCATCTGCCCTGCTGCAAAAGAATTCCCCCGGTCCGGCAATGTGCCGGACCGGGGGAATTTTACTTCATGGCATCAGACCTTGAGGGCGGTCTCTTTGGCGTTGAGGGCGTCGGCGTAGCGCTCCAGCACGGGCTGGACATAGCCGGTCAGAAAGTCGGTGACCTGCTCCGGACAGCGGCCGATATAGCGGCTGGGCTCCAGATGGGCAGTCAGCTCCTCCCTGCTCATGCCGAACATGGGGTCGGCGGCGATCAGGTCGATCAGGTTGTTGGGCAGGCCCAGATCCTTCACATTGCGGCCGGCCTCCAGGGAATGGACGCGGATGCGCTCATGGAGTTCCTGACGGTTGCCGCCCCGCTTGACGGCGTCCATCATGATGTTCTCGCTGGCCATGAAGGGCAGCTCCTCCATCACATGCTTTTCAATGACCTTCTCATGCACCACCAGGTTGGAGGCCACGTTGGTGTAGATGTTCAGGATGGCGTCCACAGCAAGGAAAGCCTCGGGCACCGAGATGCGCTTGTTCGCCGAATCATCCAGAGTACGCTCGAACCACTGGGTGGCCGAGGTGATGGCGGGGTTGGCGGCATCAGCGATGACATAGCGGGCCAGAGAGCAGATGCGCTCGCACCGCATGGGGTTGCGCTTATAGGGCATGGCGGAGGAACCGATCTGGTTCTTCTCAAAAGGTTCCTCCACCTCCTTCAGGTGGCAGAGCAGGCGCATATCGGTGGCAAACTTGCTGGCCGACTGTGCAATGCCGGAAAGAGTGGAGAGCACGGCGGCGTCCACCTTGCGGGAGTAAGTCTGGCCGGACACAGGGGTCACGCCCTCGAAGCCCATCTCCCGGGCGATCCTGCGGTCCAGCTCCCGGCACTTCTCGTGGTCCCCCTCAAAGAGCTCCAGGAAGCTGGCCTGAGTGCCGGTGGTACCCTTGCAGCCCAGCAGCTTGAGGCTGGCAATACGGTACTCCACCTCGTCCAGATCCAGCAGCAGCTCATTCATCCAGAGGGTGGCGCGCTTCCCCACCGTTACCAGCTGGGCGGGCTGAAAGTGAGTGAAGCCCAGGGTAGGCAGGGCCTTGTAGGTGTCGGCGAAGCGGGCCAGATGCCCAAGCACCTGCACCAGCTTGTTCCGGACCAGCTCCAGCCCCTCCCGCATGAGGATGATATCGGTGTTGTCGCCCACATAGCAGCTGGTGGCGCCCAGATGAATGATGGGCATGGCCTTGGGGCAGACGGTGCCGAAGGTGTGAATGTGGGCCATGACATCGTGGCGGAGCTGGCGCTCCTTTTCGGCGGCCAGCTCGTAGTCGATATCGTCGATGTGGGCCTCCATCTCGTCGATCTGTTCCTGGGTCACCGGCAGGCCCAGCTCCATCTCGGCCCGGGCCAGGGCGATCCACAGCCGGCGCCAGGTGGAGAACTTTTTGTCGGGAGAAAAGATGTACTGCATCTCATCGCTGGCATAACGGGAGGACAGAGGACTCTCGTATACATTCTTGCTCATTGGGCAAACCCCTCTTTATCTCAAAAGTGTCGGCTAAAATGATATCACAAAAAAGAGGCGTGTACAAGACACGCCTCTTTTTTATCTCGAAAATTAACCCTGCAGGAACTTCTCCAGGCGGTCCAGACCCTCTTTGATGTTCTCCATAGAGGTGGCGTAGGACCAGCGGACGAAGTTGGGGGCACCGAAACCGGAGCCGGGGACCACAGCCACCAGGCCCTTCTTCAGGAAAGCGTCGGCAAACACGTCGTCATTGGTGATCTCCACGCCCTGGATGGTCTTGCCGATGAGCTGCTCCAGGTTCATCATCACGTAGAAAGCGCCCTCGGGCTTGATGCAGCTGACGCCAGGGATGGAATTCATCCGCTCCACGATGTAGTTGCGGCGCTCCTCGAAGGCCTTGCGCATCTCCTCGATCTTGTCCTGGGGCGCGGTGAGGGCGAAAGCGGAGGCTTTCTGGGAGATAGCGCAGGCGGAACCGGTGGAGTGGCTGACATAGTTGGCCATGACCTTGGCGATCCTGTCATTGGCGCAGGCGTAGCCGATGCGCCAGCCGGTCATGGCGTAGGACTTGGAGACGCCGTTGATGAGGATGGTCAGGTCCTTCACCTCGGGGCTGAGGGACGGGAAGCTGGTGAACTTCTGTCCGTCATAAACAAGGCCGTAATAGATCTCGTCGCAGACCACATAGATGTCATTCTTGACGCACACATCGGCGATGGCGCGGAGCTCGGCCTCGTTGTACATCATGCCGGTGGGGTTGGAGGGGTTGTTGAGGATGATGGCCTTGGTCTTGGGGGTGATGGCGGCAGCGAGCTTCTCGGCGGTGAGCTTAAAGTGCTCAGCCTCGGTGGCGGTGACCACCACGGGCACGCCGCCCATGATCTTGATGAGCTCGATGTAGCTGACCCAGTAAGGGGCGGGCAGGATGACTTCGTCACCGGGATTGACCAGCGCGCGGAGCGCCAGATACACGGCGTGCTTGGCGCCGCTGGTGGCTACCACCTGGTTGGGCTTGTACTCCACGCCGCAGTCGGCCTTCATGCGCTCACACACGGCCTTGCGCAGCTCTACCGTGCCGGCGGCGGGGGTGTAGCGGGTGATATTATTATCAATGGCGGAGATGCCTACCGCCTTAATCTCATCAGGGGTGCTGAAATCGGGCTCGCCGGCGCCAAAGCCGATGACGTCGACACCGTCAGCCTTCATCTGTTTGAACAGGGCGTCAATTGCCATAGTGGTGGAGGCCTGGACAGCCTCGGCGATTCTGGACAGCTCTTTCACAGTAGATCTCCTCCAAACGTGAACTCAGTGTAGTCATCATTATATGCGGTGAAAGCCAAAAATGCAAGTCTGATTCAAATGACTTTCAAAAATTTGCGCTTTTCAACAAGACCAGGCCGAATTTGTGCCCGAAAAAGAAAGCCTCCTGTGCTTTTTTCACAAAAACACAGGAGGCGTTTTTTGTATGACCTGCATCCCGGCGGGAGAGCGCGTGAAAACAGGGCGATCACCTTTTCTGCCGGGGGGCGGAATTCTTTTGGTAGATCAGATAGAGGCCGCTGAGCAGCAGATCAGCGTCATAGATGATGGGCCGCCGGCACTGGGCCAGCACCTCGGGGGCGGCGGCGCCGGTGGCCACTACTGTTTCTACAGGGCCGCAAGCCTCCTCGATCCGGCCGATCATGCCGTCCACCATGCTGGCGTTGCCGTACACCACGCCGGAGCGCATGGCATCCACCGTGTTGTGGCCCAGGATGGAGGCAGGCGGCTCGATGGAGATATGGGGCAGCGCGGCCGCCTCCCGGGAGAGCGCCTCCACCGCCAGGCGCACGCCGGGCATGATGATGCACCCCTCATAGAGGTTGTCCTGCAGCAGGGACATGGTGACGGCGGTCCCCATGTCGATGACGATCAGGGGCGAGGGGTACTTGCTGATGGCGGCCACCGAGAAGGCCACGATGTCGCTGCCCAGTTGGGCATGGAGGTCGGATTTGATGTTCAGGCCGGTCCTGACGCCGGGGCCCATCACCATGGGTTTGCAGCCGGTGACGAACTGCACCGCACCGCAGATGGCCGCAGTGACCGGGGGCACCACACTGGAGATGATGGTGCCGGTGACAGTACGGATATCCGCCTGGTGGAGCCGGAACACGTCCAGAAGCTGGATGGCCCAAAGGTCCTGGGTCGCGCTCTTGCAGGTGGGCAGGACAGAGCGGAAAGCCAGCTCTTCCCCGCCGAACAGTCCCACTGTGGTGCTGGAATTGCCTATGTCGATGGTCAGGACCATAGTTCCCACTTCCCTCTCCGTCCCGCTCCAATTAGCGAAGCTGTCTGGACTTGATTGTAACATCCTTCTTTTTCAAAGGCAAGTCCGGCGCGGGAGAAAAGAGAGCGCCGCCCCTCTGACAGGGCGGCGCTCTTTGGGTGCGGAACAGGATCAGCCCAGCAGCTTCTCGCAGATGAGCTTGCCCATCTCCACGGTGCCGATGGGAGTCACGCCGGGCTCGGCGATGTCGGCAGTGCGCCAGCCATCGGCCAGCACGCCGTCCACTGCGGCCTCGATGGCGTTTGCCTCATCAGCCAGGTGGAAGGAATAGCGCATCATCATGGCCACGGACAGGATGGTGGCAATGGGGTTGGCCTTGTCCTGGCCGGCGATGTCGGGAGCAGAGCCGTGGATGGGCTCGTACAGGCCGGGGGCGGTGTCGCCGATGGAGGCCGAGGGCAACAGGCCGATGGAGCCGGTGACCATGCTGGCCTCATCGGAGAGAATGTCGCCGAACATGTTCTCGGTGACCACCACGTCGAACTGGCCGGGGTCCCGGACCAGCTGCATGGCGCAGTTGTCCACCAGCACATCCTCGTAGGCCACGTCGGGGTACTCAGCGGCCAGGCGGTGCATCACAGAGCGCCACAGGCGGCTGGTCTCCAGCACGTTGGCCTTGTCCACGCTGGACACCTTCTTGCGGCGCAGACGGGCCAGCTCGAATGCCCGGCGGCCGATGCGCTCGATCTCCTGCTCGGAGTAAGCCATGCGGTCGGCGCACTCTACACCGCGGTCAGGGGTCTCGTACCGCTCCCGCTGGCCGAAGTAGATGCCGCCGGTAAGCTCCCGCACCATCATCAGGTCGATGCCCTTCTCGGCAGTCTCTTTCTTCAGGGGGCAGGCGTCGGCCATGGCAGGCCGGAGGGCGGCGGGGCGCAGGTTGGCGTAGAGGCCCAGGTCCTTGCGGATGGCCAGCAGCGCGGTCTCGGGCCGCTGCTCGGCGGGCTTGTCGGAGCCCCACTTGGGGCCGCCCACCGCGCCCAGGAGCACGGCGTCGCAGGCGCGGCACTTTTCGGCGGTGCCGTCGGGGTAGCTCTTCCCCACCGCGTCGGTGGCGCAGCCGCCCATGAGCACATCTTCATAGATAAAGGTATGGCCGAACTTCTTGCCCACGGCCTCCAGGACCTTGACGGCCTCCCCCACTACCTCGGGGCCAATGCCGTCTCCCTTGATGAGCGCGATCTTATAATTCATGATGACAGACCTCCCTTATTTCGCAACGCCCCGGGCCTTGAGGGACTTGAGCAGGCCGCCGTTGTCGATGATGCCGTTGACAAAGGCCGGGAAGGGCGCGGCCTGATACTGCTTGCCGGTGGTCTCATCCACGATGACGCCGGTCTGGAAATCCACGCTGACCTGGTCGCCGGCCTGGATCTCGGCAGCGGCCTGGGGGCACTCCATGATGGGGAAGCCGATGTTGATGGCGTTGCGGTAGAAGATGCGGGCGAAGGAGGCTGCGATGACGCACTTCACGCCGCAGGCCTTGATGGACAGGGGCGCGTGCTCCCGGGAGGAGCCGCAGCCGAAGTTGGCGCCGCCCACGATGATGTCGCCGGGCTCAACGGTGGAGGCGAAGGAGGCGTCGATATCCTCCATACAGTGGGAGGCCAGGGCCTTGGGATCGGGATTGTTCAGATGGCGGGCGGGGATGATCACGTCGGTATCCACGTTGTCGCCGTATTTATAGACCTTCATGGTTGTTTCCTTCCTTTCCGGCCGGCGGGCGGAGAATCTCCGTCCGCTGGCGATATTGGTGTGGGGCGGATCAGCCCATCAGGGACTGGGGGTTGGCCACGCAGCCGGCCACCGCGGAGGCCGCCGCCACGGCGGGGCTGGCCAGGATGATCTCGGAGCTGACGGGGCCCATGCGGCCCACGAAGTTCCGGTTGGTGGTGGAGATGGCCCGCTCACCGTCGGAGAGGACGCCCATGTGGCCGCCCAGGCAGGGGCCGCAGGTGGGGGTGGACACGGCGGCGCCCGCTTCGATGAAGATGTTGATGAGCCCCTCGGCCATGGCGTCCAGCATGATCTGCTGGGTGGCGGGGAACACGATGCAGCGCACGCCGGGGGCCACCTTTCGGCCCTTCAGGATCTCGGCGGCACGGCGCAGGTCGTCCAGCCGGCCGTTGGTGCAGGAGCCGATGACCACCTGCTGAATGGGGGTACCCGCCACCTCGTCCACGGTGCGGGTGTTGGAGGGCAGATGGGGCAGGGCCACGGTGGGCTTGAGCGCGCTCAGGTCGATGACCACCTCGCGGTCGTATACGGCGTCGGCATCGGGCTCCACGGCCTCCCAAGCCCGGGTAACGCGGCCGTCCAGATAGGCCCGGGTCTTGTCGTCCACAGGGAAAATACCGTTCTTGGCGCCCGCCTCGATGGCCATGTTGGCAATGGTGAAGCGGTCATCCATGGTCAGCTGGGCCACGCCCTCGCCGCCGAATTCCAGGGATTTATACAGCGCACCGTCCACGCCGATGGTACCGATCAGATGGAGCATCACGTCCTTGCCCGAGACATAGGGCTGGAGCTCGCCCTTCAGCGTGACCTTGATGGCGGAGGGCACCTTGAACCAGGAGAGGCCAGTGGCCATGCCGGCGGCCATGTCGGTGGAGCCCACGCCGGTGGAGAAGGCACCCAGTGCGCCGTAAGTACAGGTGTGGGAGTCGGCGCCGATGATGACCTCGCCGGGGGCGGCCAGGCCCTTCTCGGGGATTAGGGCATGCTCCACGCCCATCTGGCCCACGTCATAGAAGTTGGTGATGGAAAAGCGCTTGGCAAAGTCCCGGGCCTGGGAGCAGAGGCGGGCGGACTGGATGTCCTTGCAGGGAGTGGAGTGGTCCAGGATGATAGCGATCTTATCTTTGTCGAAGATCTCGGTCAGCCCGGCCTTGTCAAACTCAGTGATGGCCACAGGGGCGGTGATGTCGTTGCCCAGCACCAGATCCAGCCTGCCCTCGATGAGCTGGCCGGCCTCCACCCGGTCCAGGACGGCATGTTTGGCCAGGATTTTTTGGGTCATAGTCATTCCCATAGAAATGATCCCTCCATTTGTTCCGTTAGTGGCTCTATTATGACATTTACCTTGTCAAAAGAATGTAACATATGATACAATAATTTGAAAACAGCTACTTGTATGACGAGAAACACAGCTCAGGGAGGCGATACAATGAGTGAACACGGCGTATGGGCCCCGCTGGCGGAGGGACAGACTCCCCTGCTCTTTTCTCCGGGACAGATGATCTATCTTCAGGACACTGAGGCAGACCAGTTCTACTACATCCTGAAGGGCACCGTCAAGTGCTTCCTCAGCGCCGAGTCCGGCGAGGAGCGTATCCTGACCATGCACCAGGCCGGAGATCTGATCGGCGAGGCCGCCTTCTTCGACCGGCAGCCCCGGGTTTCCTCGGCGGTAGCGGTGACCCCCTGCTCCCTGGCGGCGGTGGACCGGCAGCGGCTCCAGGCGGTCTTTGCCGGTCATCCGGACCTGGCCATTGCCATGCTGGAGTATCTGGCCCGGACAGTGCGGCTCCTGTCCGGCCACGTGGACGGAAGCTTCCTACGGGCCGACCAGCGTGTGGCCCGGCATCTGCTCTCCCTCACTCCCCAACCCGACGGGACACTCTCCTGCACCCACGAGGAGATCGGCGCGTCGGTGGGGGTCAGCCGGGTGACGGTGAGCCGGGCGCTGAGTGAATTCGCCCGCCTGGGTTGGCTGGAGACCGGCTACCGCTCGGTGCGCCTGCTGGACCGGAGCGGATTGGAGCGGCTGGTGGCCGCCGGCGGCGAGGCCTGCGGGGACGGCAGATCCCTCTGAGGCAGTAAAAGGCCGAAAAACGGTCCTGTCGGAAGCGCATGAAGTGACCGGGAAAACCGCATACGGAGACACGATAAAAAGACGCAGCGGGGATCTCCCGCCGCGTCTTTTTATGATTTCCCTACAAATGAAATATCCGGCCAGATTCTTGATTTCAGGCATCGGTTACGGTTACAGTGTTGCGCTGAAATCCTTTCATATAGAGTTAGTAATGATTGGAAGGCAGTGCACGGAAGAGGAAGGTGACGATCTGGCCGCGGGTGCAGGCATCGTTTGGAGAGAAGGTGCTTTTGGATGTACCCGCGGTGATGCCAAGCTGGAGGGCCCATGCGACAGGCGCCTTCTGGTCGGAGTCGATATCAGCAAAGGGAATGCTGATCTCACATCTGGGGCTTCCATTGGCCTTCCACATGAAATCAACGGCCATCTGGCGGGTACAGGGGGCGTCCGGCTGGAAGTGGTTACCCTCAAACATTCCGTTTTCGGCAGCCCACTGGACAGCCATGTAGTAGTAGGCAGCGGCAGGCACATCGATGATCTCTGTTTCCTCCTTCGGGAGGGGACATCCAGCGGCGCGATAGAGGAAGGTAATGATTTGGCTGCGGGTACAGGTGTCATCAGGCGAGAAGGTCGAAGCGGACGTACCACTGGTGATCCCCTTGTCGACCGCCCACAGAACCGGCGTGCAGAAATAACTGCCGGCGGGGACATCAGTAAAGGGGTTAACGATATTCTTACCCAGGCCGACCCGCAAAAAGACACGGACGGGCGTGTAGGATGCGGCGCTGCCTGCGGGGGCAATCAGGGGAGTCTTTTCACAGTTGATCTCCAGACAGTACGCTCCGTCGGACAGCTTGACTGCGCCGTCAGCGGCTGTGAAGACCTGGGGGTTGCCTTCGTAGTCCTCCAGGTGGGTCCAGTCGACTGAGCCGTCGTCAGCAAAGTCGCGCCTGATCAGGCAGGCGGAGTAGGTGTAACGGTAATCACTGCCCACCAGGTCTTCAGCGACAGTCAGTGTAACGCCGGCATCGGCAGTGTAAAGAGAATAAGTGTCGGTAGAGTCGGTGCCGATAAAAGGAACAGTGTCTATCGTACTTACTTCGATTTTTCCGGTCAACCAGCCGCAGGCGGCGTTACTGTCGTCTGCCGTCAGGGTGCAGGTGCGTTCCTCTGACGCCGCGGCCGCCGATACCGGCAGCATTCCGATCATCATAATGCAGCACAGCAGCATGCCAAGCAACCGTTTTTTCATTTTAAATTCCTCTCCTTAAAGTGTTTAGGGTTTTAAGATCTGATTTGTCCCTCAGCCGGCATGTCCTCACCTCCCATCTGAGCTGAAGGGTCCATGCGAAAAAAATAATAGACTATCCGCGCATGCGAATAGTCTATCATACTTGAAATCGCTTTTTGGGAATCACGCCCCATCTTACCATGGTGAGATCAGCGTTTTGAAAACTGAAAGCGCAGCAGGAACAACACGCCCCGCACACACAGCTCGGCGCTCATGGCCAGCCAGGCGCCTGCCAGTCCCAGTGGTCCGATCAGCAGCATGGTCAGCGGCACCCGAACCAGCCAGAGGCTCCCCAGCACCAGCGTACTGGACGCCAGGGTGTCTCCCCGGCCCTGCAGGATGCCGGCGCACACCAGCTGCGTGCCGTACAGCAGTTCGGCAAAGGCCTCGATCCGAAGGATCTTCGTTCCAAGGAGGATCAGTTCCGGGTCCGGCGTCAGCATCCGCATGAGCTGCGGGGCCAACAGAAACAGTACCACGGACAGGGCGATGGTGACCGCGGCCGCAAAGCCGATCCCGGCCCACCCCATTTGTTTGGCGCGCGTTCGGTCCCCTGCGCCGATCTCACGTCCGGTGATGGCCGCCTGGGCCAGTCCGATGCCGTAGGCGGGCATATAACAAAAGCTCTCCGCCGTGATGGCCAGGGAGTGGGCCGCCATGGCCACATTTCCAAGAGGCGCGATCATGCCAACCACCGTTGTCTGGGCAAAGCGCATGACCACCTGTTCCAATGCGATGGGCGATCCAAGACGAAACGCCCGGCCCAGGACCTCCCGAAGTCCCGGGGCAAAAAAGAGCTCGCCCCGGCGCAGCTTCATACCAGGCTCCCGGGCCAGGAGCATATACAGCATCAGCAGCCCGGTTATGATCTCGGACAAGGCTGTTCCCAACGCGGCGCCCTCCACGCCCAGTCCCGCGCCGGGGACGGTCAGCGACAGCTGGAACCATTCCAACCGTCTGGTGGGAAAGATCAGCAGGAAGTTGAACAGAACATCCATCCCGTACATCCCGGCAGTCAGCATCCCCGGCACACGCATATTCCCGCTGCTTTGCAGCATCCCTGCCGCATAACCGTTCAGCTGAACAAAGGGCATAGAGATGGCATAGATCTGGAAATACCGGGCGGCAGACCCGTGTATGGACGCCTCCGCCCCCAGCCAGACCGGAAGGCGGCTGCTGAGCCACAAGCCACATAGTGCCATACACAGCCCGGCAACGGAACTGATGCAGAGGCCATGCCGCATAATGCCTCTGGCATGGTCATGCTCGCCCCCGCCGCTGGCCTGTGCGGCCTGCACAGTAAAGCCTGTTGTCAAAGCGGTGCAGAGCCCCCCAAACAGCCAGGTCACACTCGCCACAACACCCACAGCGGCCGCGGCATCAGCACCCAGATGCCCCAGCATGGCCGAGTCAATGTACTGCATGACCACCGATGAGACCTGCGCCCACATGGATGGCAGAGAGAGTTTTACCACCAGCCTGAACAGCCCGCGCTTACTTGTATTGCCGCAATTGCTCATAGACATCTTTCTCAAAACAGCTGAAATTCTGCTCCTTCGCCTTTTGAAACCAAGCGGAGGCCAACCTCTGCTGCCTGATTTTCTCCTCCTCTGTGTCCGCCGCCGCACTGTCGGACAGCGCCAGTTTGCCCAGGGCAACGCTCGCCCTGGCGCTCCCTTCATACGAGGACTTTTCCAGATAACGGCGGTATTTCTTTTCGTCCGGACGGAGGCCGTCTGCTTCGTAGAAGTATCGGGCCAGATGATAAGACGCGTTGGGATAATTCATTCCGGCCGCCTGTTCCAGCATCTCGGCCGCCTCCTCTATGTACCCCAGCCGCAGGTCCAGCATGGCAAGCTGGTCCATGGCAAACACATTGCCCATGGATACAGCCTTTTTCCATCTGGCCCGGGCAGTCTGTTCCCCGGTCAGGCCGGCCTCTGCCAGTGCCCGCTCCCTATATGGTCCGTAGGCAGGATCATCCAGGAACTGCGCCGCTTTGATGGGGCCCCAAAACGAGCCCATCCGCTCCGCCTGGTCAAAATAGCCGATGGCGGCGGCCAGCTCCCTTACGATCTCTTCAGAGCGGCCTTCAGTGCCGGACTGCTTCAGCAGACGATCTGCCCGCAGCAGCGCCAGGTCCCCCAGGCCGCTCACGGCGTGATGGAACTTCTGTGCCGCCGCCATCCGGTAATACCGCTCTGACTCCTCCATGCGCTGCTCCGCATCCAGCTCTCCGGTCTCGCCGTGAAGGAGCATATAACCGTAGGAGTACAGGGCGGGCGCGTAAGGCGGCTGGCTGGACGCCGCCTGCTTGAAGTAATATGCCGCCTGCTCCAGATTGCGTTCCACCACATATTTTCCGCTGGGGCCGCCGCTCTCGTTTTTCACGACGAATTCCATGCCAACATAATAGAATCCTGCCAGATTGCTGGACGCGATCACATTTTGACCGGCCATACGCCGCAGGGCAAAAAAGAAATCGATACTGGTGGCCTCATAGCAGTCACAAGTGAGGTAGTATTCCTCGATCTGCCTTTTCATATTGACCTTTCCAAAGGCCGTTTTCTGCTTGGGATGCTCGGGACTGTGCCGCTCCCCCAGATGGGCCTGCACGATTTCATACAGAATGGACGCCAGCAGAACATGGTCCGCCGTTTCCGCCTGCAGCAGGATCCCTGACACATCGGAAAGCTCCCCTTTCAGGCGAAGGAACAGCTCCTCCTGATCGGTCCCACGATGGCTTGCGCTGTATCGGATCACCGCCGCAAGGCGCTTGCAGATATTCGTTTTATGCTCCGCCTGCGCGTAGTGGACACAGTGAAATTTGGGAATGCCCATACCCGGGTCGTCATTGATATGCTTTCCGATGTTGCTGGAGCTGTTATCCAGCCCTCTTCTGAAAAATAACTCGATGTCCTGCCTTTTGCGATTCCTCGACCCATCACACTCTGCTGTCTCCATGTACTCTATGAGTTCCTCCGGAAATGTCTTTGGATTTGTCATACCGAAGATCGCATTATAAAAATAGACCTGATTATCAAACAGTTGATTGCCCTTTCCGGACAGAATTTTTTGCAGTCTTCTCAAAATGGTCTCTTTCTGAAACATACTCCCACACCTCTGACCAGTCCCTGCGCGGATTACCGCCAGTTCCCTATACATTTTCAGCAAATCTATTGAATCATATAATACCGTATATTCACAGGCAAGCAAAAAACCAAAATTACCATGGTGATTTTATCTCAGCGCTTTTCACAACAGGATAACGGCAAATACGAAAACCGGAAAAAGCGGAACCGCCCGCCCGCTGCGGATCGGGTGGACCTCCTTACCGGGGAGCAGTCTGCCTGCATGGAGAATGGACGCTAACGGAAAAGGGAGACTGTGCCAAACACAGCCTCCCTCCACAGAAACAACCATTAAGCTTTATATGTGGGATCACAAATTATCTCTATGCGCCGGACTCTGCTGTCCGGCTTTTTTCATAACGTCATCAGATCATAGCACGGACCTGTCCGGCCATGACTTCTCCAAAACGTCGGTGGCTGTTCAGGTCAAAATGCATGAAATCAACTTGATTTACGGTGCAGTGGTCGTTGCAGTTCAGGAAGCTGCAGCCGTTACGGGCGGCGCAGCGCTCCATCAGCCGGGGAAGCTCGCGGGATTTCCCGGCACAGCACGCCCCCATCTCCCCTGCGACCGGAGAGTCGTAGACCCGCTCATCAATATAAATGGGGGCCACTACCAGGATCCGTGGCTCATCCCGCCAAACATCGGAGCTCCGGGCCGTCCGAATAAGGCGTTCCAGCCCATCAGCAATGTTCTGGGGAGAGGCGGAGAATCGCTCTTTGCAGTCGTTGGTACCCAGCATGAGGATCAGCAGGTCGATGGGGGAATGTGTCATCAGGACCACGGGCAGAGCGTCCATTCCCCGCAATCCCGGGTCCAACGGGTCGGAAAAGACGGTGGTACGGCCGCACACCCCCTCCTCCGCTACCAGATAATCCTGTCCCAGGGCGGCGGCCATGACCTGGGTCCACCGCTGGTCATCCTCAAAGCGGCCGCCGGACTCGGCATTGTAGCCCCAGGTGTTGGAGTCTCCGAAACAGACGATGTGCCTGCGGGTCATATTGATCTCCTCCTTTGCGCTTTTATGGTTTGCAGACCCCACAGGGCTGATAGCCCTGGTCGATCAGCTCCTGGCGGGTACCATCATAGTCCGAGCGGTTGCCGTCGGCAATATTTTTTACACTGGAGCAGCCGGGCAGATGAAACTTTTTGGAGCTGGTGTTGAGGACATAATGTGCCGCCGGCTGCGCGTCACCCGCAGTACCGCTATCTGTGTCCAGGCGGCTCTCACCTGTGGCATAGTCGATGATGACGCCGGGCTGATTGTTATAGACGTAAACGTGGAAGCATACTCCCTCGCCTTTGTCCTCCACACTCATGGCCTCCATCTGCACCCCTCTGGCCACCAGCTCGTCTCCCTCAAAAATGGGAGTGACCCGGTAGAGTACATGGTGCTCGGTCTCCTTTACGTAGTCGGCCACCAGGTTCTCAAAGGGGAGCATGCCGTCCACGTTCATGTATCGGGTGCCAGTGATGAGGTTTTCTGCATTGGCGTTCTCCCCCGTGAGCTGGAAGCCAATGAGATGGCAGCGGTTATAGAGGTATTTGCCGTCCACGATGTCGTACTTGGTGCTCTGCCAGCCGGTGGGCTTTACCTGCCCGATGCTGCCTCTGGCCTCGGTGGGCATCAGGTCCACACCCACATTGGCATAGGCCGTGCCGCAGCGGTTGAGCGCGTCCAGCGGACTGTAGGACTCAAAAGAATTGGTGGTAAGATCCTCCTCGGAAAAGTCCGGTTGATTGTTGTTGAGGACCACATAGGGTTCGCCTGAAAAGGCCGGGATATCCTCCAGAGAGACGGAAGAAGCTGTGGCGTCTGGAGCCGGAGACAGCGTCCCGCAGCCGCTGAACAGCAGACAGAACAGAGTAAACAGGGAGGTTACGATACGTGTGGTATTCATCTGGCATAGACCTCTTTCGTAATGGTTTCATGGGAATAGCCGGGAAAGTCCCGGGAAGCGAGGAGAGTCCGGCCCTCCAGGGCGGGTGCCAGGTCCAGTCTCAGGTCGGAGGGATAGACCCGGTTCCAGCGGTAAAGCACAAGGCACTTGGCCCGGTCCAGCCAGAGATCCGCAGGGCGATCCTCCACAAAACAGAAGTCCTCCTCCCCTGCCCGGTCCAGAAAGTCCTCCGCCACATGGAGCCGGGACCGCTCCTCTTCGGAAAACTGCCCGGCGGAGTAGGCATTCATCCACAGGGCATGTCCGTCCGCCATGGAAAGCATGTCCCGGCGCACCTCCCGGTCCTGGCTCTGCCGGCGGCGGTTGAAGAGCATACCGCCCCGGTCATCAATACAAAGTATAAGATGCATACGGCTCCTTTCATTGACTTTAGTCCTAGAAAGTGATAAATTGCTGAATAGAAAAATTTCAAGAAAACGAGGTGTTCCTCCATGCAGGAACTGAGCCGAAAAACCCAGCATTTTACCGATTCCGTGATCCGCCGCATGACCCGCATTGCGCTGGACTGCGGCGCCATCAATCTGGCCCAGGGATTTCCGGATTTTGATCCGCCCAAGCCCCTGCTGGACCGGCTCGCCCAGGTCAGCTATGAGGGGCCCCATCAGTATCCCATTACCATGGGCGCGCCCAATTTCCGCCGGGCACTGGCCAAAAAGTGCGGGCGCTTCATGGGGCGGACGCTGGACCCGGAGACTGAGACGGTAGTTACCATCGGTTCCACCGAGGCAATGGTAGACACCCTCTTCGCCCTGACCAACCCCGGGGACAGGATCGTGCTCTTTTCTCCCTATTTTGAGAATTACCGGGCCCAGATCCTGTTCGCCGGGTGTGAGCCGGTCTTTGTTCCGCTGACGCCCCCGTCCTTCCTGTTTGACGCCGACGTGCTGGAGGATGCCTTCCGGCAGCATCCCAAGGCCATCCTCATCTGCAATCCCTCCAATCCCAGCGGAAAGGTCTTTTCAGAGGAAGAGCTCAAGCTCATTGCCGGCCTGTGCGTCAAATATGACGTGTACGCCATTATGGACGAGGTCTATGAGCACATCTGCTACGCGCCCCACAGGCATATCTACATGAACAGCATGCCCGGCATGTGGGAGCGGACGGTGTCCTGCTCCTCCCTGTCCAAGACCTATTCCATCACGGGCTGGAGGCTGGGCTACGCCATTGCGCCCCGGCATCTGATGGACAAGATCAAACAGTATCACGATTTCAACTCGGTGGCAGCTCCCGCTCCTCTGATGGAGGCCGCAGTGGCCGGTCTGGAGATGCCGGACAGCTATTATGAGGAATTTGCCGCCCAATACGCCCACAGCAAAGCACTTTTCACCGGGGGACTGCGGGAACTGGGCATCCCCTACACCGACCCGCAGGGGACCTACTTCGTCCTGGCCAATATCCGCCCGTATCTGAAAAAGGGGCAGACCGACACGGAATTCTGCGAGGAGATGGCCCGCAGAGTGGGCGTGGCGGCGGTGCCCGGTACATCCTTCTTCATGGAGGACGTACAGGATATCGTCCGGCTCCACTTCGCCAAGACGGACGGGATGCTGTACCAGGCGTTGGAGCGCCTGGGGGACCTGAAGCGAAAGATGGGCTGATGAAAAGCGGATGATAATGCCACACGGGCAGCGCCGGCCGGAATGCCGGCGCTGTCTTTTTGCACGGACGGACACCCTCAGCGGCGGAGGGGGGTGAGTTCCTGCCCTTTGAGCGCCCGTTCCAGCAGCTCGGGCAGCTGCTCCGGCGTGCAGGCGAAGCAGGGTATGCCCATGGCAGCGATATGCCGGGCGGTGGTCTCGTCATAGTAGGGCCGGCCGCCGTCGGCGATGGCCAGCAGCGTCACCACGGTGACGCCTGAGTCCTTCAGCTCCTCCAGACGCCGCAGGAGCCCGGCACGGTTGCCCCCCTCTTCCAGATCGGAGATGAGAAAGAGCAGCGTTCTGGATGGAGTCTCCACCAGTGTCTGGCAGTAGGCGATGGATTTTGCGATATCGGTGCCCCCTTCCATCTGAAAGCCGAAGAGCAGGTCCACCGGGTCCTGGCACAGCTCGGTCAGGTCCATGATCTGGGTGTCGAAGGCCACCACGCTGGTGCGCACCGCCTGCATGCTGGCCAGAATACAGGCCATGATAGAGGAGTAGATGATGGACTCCCCCATGGAGCCGCTCTGGTCAATGTCCAGGATCACGTGCCACCGGTTGGCCCGGCTGGACCGGTCGAAAAAGTAGACCCGCTCGGGAATGATGGCCTTGAGCGTAGGGTCATAGTGGCGCAGATTGCGGGAAATGGTGTACTTGAAGTCAATGGCCGGCGCACTGGGCAGGGGCGAATGGGCCCGGCGGTTGAGCGCGGCGGTCACCGACCGGCGCAGGTCCTGCTCCAGGCGGCGGTCGATGTCCTCCACGATCCTGCGGATAAAGGCCCGGGCCGACTCCTTGGAGCGCTTGGGGATATGGTCCTTGAGCATCAGCAGCGTGGAGGCCAGGTTCAGGTCGGGCTCCAGATGCTCCAGAAGCTCCGGCTCCAGAAGGAGCTGCTTGAGCCCCTTCCGCTCCACCGCGTCATTCTGGATGACAGCCACGATCTCCTGGTCGAACAGGCTGCGCAGGTCTCCCAGCCACTTGGCCAGCCGGGGCGCGGAGGTCCCCCGTCCTCCTCCCGGGCCGCCGGAGCCAAAGCTCTCGGCGTCTCCGCCGTAGATGGCGGAGAGGGCCTGGTCCATCATGAGTTCCTCCTGGGAGAGGGCCCCTCCGCCCATCTGCTGGAATTGGGACTGGATCTCCGGACCCAGGATGAGCCGCCAGCGGCTCAGGCGTTCTTCATTCGTCACGGTCCTCCCCCCCTAGATATCTCCAAAGTCGAATTCATCCAGCTGGGACAAAAGCGCCTGCTCCTGGGCAGTGGGTCCCCGCATCAGGACATCGGCCGCCTGGTGGGGGTCCAGTCCCCAGATCTCTCCCAGATTCTCAGCGATATCGCTCTTCTCCCCCGGTGTGAAGCTGCACAGCGCTCGGCGGAGAAAAACCAGCGCCCGCTTGAACTCCGCGCTGTCCAGGGCGTCCAGGTAATCGCTGAGCTGCCGCCACAGGGAGAGCCGCGCGATGAGGGCCCGGCGGTTTTTCCGGGTCAGTCCTTCAAACCACCCGGCGCCCAGATCGGCGAGCACGCCGGGGGAGAGCCGCCGGCACACCTCCCGGGAGAGGGCCTCCTCCCCCACGCGGCCACGCTCCAACAGGATGGCCATGGTGAAGCCGGAGCAGCTGGGATTCAGGTCATCCCGGCCTGCGATGTGCTCCATGCAGCCAAGCCAGCGCTCCTCCTCCAGAAAATCGTGGCTGAGCTGGGCCGTGTTGAGCTGCTCCATGGCCTCCATCACGCCGGGGGCGGCCTGGTCGTCGCAGCGGCAGGCGTCCTCCAGGGTCAGGCAGCAGCGCAGGTAGAGCTGAGACAGGATGGGGACCAGCGGGGCGGCGTCGAACCGCCGCAGGTCCCCGTAGCGCACCACGGTGGAGAGCCTGTAAACGGCGGCGGCCAGCTCTCCCACCGCCGACGTGTCCACCGCCAAACGCTGGACGGCGGAGAGGATAACAGAGGCATCGGCGGGCATGCCGCAGAGAAAGGCTTCTTCCAGAAGCCCGGCGGCCTCCGCCATGGAGGTAGTCGCCCCGGCCCGCTCCCGCAGGGCAAAGGAGACCGCTCCCTCCACAGTATCGCCCATGAGGGCGGCTTCCACGATCTGGATCTCGGCCTCGGGCGTCCACTGGAGGGCCCAGTACTCCCCCCAGCTGGCGTTGTCCTGCCGCTTGTTTCGCAGCGCCGCGAAGCGGATGCCAAGCACCCGCAGCCGGTGGAGGAAGAAGGAGCGGTCCAGGTCCAGAAAGGCGGACGTTCTGGAGCGGACGGTGAGCTTTTCCCTTAGATCCAGGTCTAGCTCCCTGGCCTCGGCAGAGCGGTAGGGCTCCAGTTTCAGCGTCTTGAGCTGGCGGTAAAAGTCGGCCTGGATGGAGGTGCGGCTCACCCCCTCGGGCAGGGCGCCGATTTTGGTGCCGATCTCCACCTGGGCCACCGCGATGGCCAGCTCGGAGGGCTGACCGTGGCCCATGCAGGCCACCGCCGCCTCCCTCAGATCCACCCGGCAGGGATAATGGCTCCCACGCAGGCCGGCCAGGGTCCGGGCCAGCCGCGCCGCCTCTATGACCTCGGCGGAGGAGGTGATATTGCCTGCCTTCCGGTGGGCGGCGGCCAGTGCAGTGAGATAGGTATCGGCGGCGGAGCCGGGCTCGCCCCGCTCCATGGCCTCCCACAGCAGCTCGAAATAGGCCGGGGCCTGATTGCCGGCGCCGTAGCCCGAACGGGTGGACAGGCGGTAATAGGAGTAGGGCATCAGGGTGGCATAGCAGGGCACCCGGGGCAATGAGCGCTCCTCTTCGTCTGTCATGGCGGCGCAATTTTCCAGTCCCTCCACATGGAACGCGCCGCACACGCAGAAGATCCGCTCCGGCGGCGTCCCATCCTCGATCGCATTCCGGATAACGCGCTTCATATAGGCCTCCCGCACCTGATTCTCTGCTACACGGCGGGGAGAATCCTGGGCCAGGGCGCGCAGCTCCCGGCCAAAAGCGGCTGCGGCCAGGCGGTATTCCTCCGGGTAGGAGAGCTGCTCAAAGCGCCGCTCCCAGAAGGTGTCGTGGTCCTCCCCGCTCACCTCCTCCAACCGGTGGTAGACCCACTCGGTGGTGGGAGCCTCCCGGTCCGGCGCCTCCTCCGGCCGCTCCGGAGCCATGGCCAGGAATACCGAAGAGGGCAAGTCCATAAAGCGGCAGGGCACGCCGTGTTCCACCGCCCACCGGATGGCCTGATATTCCGGCGAATACTCGGCAAAAGGATACAGGATGGTGCGCACCGGGCTCTCCTGGGTATAGGCCAGAATGGCGGCGGGCAGCCTGGTCTCCGGATGGCAGAACCAGTGCAGGTCCCCGGACAGGTCGCTGGGCCCCTCCACCAGCACCAGCTCCGGTCCGGCCTCATCCAGAGCCCGGCGCAGATGGTGGGCCGCCGCCGGGGAGAGATGGCGCACCCCGAACAGCACAGGGCCGCCCATCAGGGTTGGAGCTCCTTACAGGCCCGGTAGAGGGGCGCCCACTGGCTCCCCCGCTTTTTCATCACGTTCTCCAGATACTCGCTCCAGGCCACGCCGTCCTTCTCCTCGTCCTTGACCACCGCGCCCTGGAGGGCGGCGGCCAGGTCCCGGTCCGAGACCGACCCGTCCCCAAAGCTGCCGGCCAGGGCCATGGAGTTGGCCAGCAGGGAGATGGCCTCGGCGGTGGAGAGCACGCCGGTGGTGCCCTTGAGCTTCTGCCTGCCGTCCAGAGTCGCGCCGGAGCGCAGCTCCCGGAAGATGGTGACCACCTGCTCCAGCGTGTCCTGCCGTGGCTCTCTGGCGTTCAGGTCCAGCCCGGCGGAGAGCTGGGCCACCCGGGTCTTTACGATATTCAGTTCGGTAGACATATCGGCGGGGGCGGGCAGGACCACGATGTTGAACCGCCGCTTGAGAGCGGCCGACATGTCGTTGACCCCCTTGTCCCGGGTGTTGGCGGTGGCGATGAGGGAGAAGCCTTTCCGGGCGGGAACCTCCAGCCCCAACTCGGGGACTGAAATGCGTTTTTCGGACAGAATGGAGATCAGGGCGTCCTGCACCTCGCTGGCGCAGCGGGAGATCTCCTCCAGCCGGGCGATGGAGCCGGTCTCCATGGCCCGGTAGACCGGGCTTTTGACCATGGCCTCCGGGCTGGGGCCCCGGGCGATGAGCATGGCGTAGTTCCAGGAGTAGCGGATGTGCTCCTCAGTGGTGCCCGCCGTGCCCTGGACCACCTTGGTGGAGTCGCCGTTGATGGCGGCGGCGAGGTGCTCACTGAGCCAGGACTTGGCCGTACCCGGCTCGCCGATGAGGAGCAGAGCCCGGTCGGTAATGAGGGTGGCGATGGCGATCTCCACCAGGCGGCGGCTGCCCATGTATTTGGGGGTAATAGGCACCCCCTTGACGGTGGTATTTCCCAGGATATAAGTCAGCACCGAGCGGGGGGACATGCGCCAGCCGGTGGGCACGCTGTCCCGCTCAGCGGAGATCAGGGCCTCCAGCTCCCGCTGGAAGAGCTCCTCCGCCGGAAGGCGCTGGACCTGCTGTTCTGTCATAGGGATTCCTCCTCTGTCAATATGGCGTGGGATCGGCGGCGCGCAGCTCCCGGATCAGATCGTTGAGCTGTGTCAGGCTGCCGTTGGGGTATTGGATCTTCTTCCAGTGGATGAGGCCCATGACCTGCTCGGCCTCGTCAGCCCTGGCGTTGCCGCTGCCCGGGAGTTCACGCAGGAGAGAGGTGAGCTCCCAGGGGGTGACGCTCCCCTTCCGCTGGCAGTAGCGTACCGCCAGCCCTTTGCACTGCGTCCAGCCGCAGCGCTTGAGATAGCCCAGATAGGGCCGGCAGTCGGGCAGGGTCAGAGCCTTTTGATAGAAATAGGCTCCCACTTCGTCGCGCAGCTCCCCGTCATCCATGGGGAGCAGGCAGGAGAGCAGGCTGTCGGTCTCGCTGCTGTCCAGCGCCATCAGGCGCTGATACCACCGGCGGTCCGGAGGCTCCCGCAAAGGGCGGGACACCTGGATGGGCGCTCCGCCCAGCGGATCGGGCCATGTCAGCGTAAAGGCCAGCGTTTTCTGCTCCCAATCCCAGTCCAGTCCGTCCAGAGCGTGGGCAAGAAGGGCGGTCCGGCCCTGCAGTTTCCCGCGGAAAAAGAGTCCGGCGTGCTTCAAACAGGGCTCGGCAGCGGCATAGGCCTCTTCCGCGCTCCCCGCGGCCAGAGCAGCGGCGATGGCGGCGGCGCGGAAGGACACGCCGCTCAGCGTCTCCAGTTCATCGGGCAGGGCCAGCAGCTCGGGCGCGGGACAGGTCAGGATGGAACGGCGGAGCACCAGAGGCAGGACCTTTCGGAAGGGATGGGCGCGCTCCGGGGGATCGCCGGGGGCGGCGACCAGCTTCATCACCCGCACCGGGTCGGTGCCCGCGATGCCCCGCAGATCCAGCCGTCCGTCCTTTCCCAGGGCAGCCAGGCGGCGGTAGACATCGCAGATTTCAGGTCCGGTCTTTCCGGGCAAGGCGAAAAGCAGCGCTTGCAGCCCCTCCGCCATGGCCTCGGTCAGGGGCGTGTCGGGCTGTTCCTCCAGCGGAGAGAGCCAGGCGTCCAGCGCCCGGGCCACCAGGCGGCTGGCCAGCGGGGTGTGGGTAAAGGTCATGTATCCGGCGGCCTGGTCCGGCTTTTTTTCGGAGAGCTCGGTCCAATAGGCGTCGGCCGGAGGGCAGTCCAGTCTGGCCAGGGTCCAGTGGGCGGCCTTTTTGGCGCTCCCCTTCTCGGTCCGGCAGAGACGGATCAGCGTTTCGGCGTTCTCCTCCCGGTGCCCCAGGGCGCGGATGAGGGCTACGCGCACCTCCCGCACGGCATGGGGGAGCTGAGCGAGATAGAAGTCATTGGCATCGCCGCCTGCCACGTCCTCCAGAATTCGCACCCGGCGGACCATGTCCTTTTTCCCGGCAGGGTCGAAATCCCGGCAGAGCAGCGGGGCCACGGCGGGACCCGCCCGGCGCAGAACGGCCTCCACCTGGTCGGCCATCTCGCCAAAGCTGTCCTTCAGGTCGTGGACCAAAGCGGCCAGCACCCGGGAGTCGGCCAGCAGCTCAGGCCGTTTCAGGCTCTCCCGCAGCACCTCATACCGGCCGGGGCCGGTGGTGGTCAGGGCGTTGAGGACCGGTTTGAGCTCCCCGTACCGCAGGGGCACATAGCGCCCACCGCCCCGGCAGGGCAGCGGTTCCAGCGTCCCCTCCCGCCCGGCACGGCCCTGGGTGTAGGCCACCGCGTCCACCAGAGAGAGCAGGGAGAGGAGCTTCCCCGGCCGCTCCTCCTTCGGTGCGGCCAGGAGTGCCTCAGCCCCCGCCCTGATCTTGCCGAAAACCGGGCTGGCCGCTGCCAGCGGGGCCAGCTCCTCCACCGCCCGGCGGAGCCGGAAATCCTCGTCCAGCAGGCCCACACCGGCCACGGCGGCATATTCCAGCCGTTCTTTCAGGGTATAAAAACTCTGCAATTCCATGAAACGCACCTCAATACTGGAGCCGCACGATCTGCTCCCCGGTCACCAGACTGTAGGGGTGAAGGCAGAGGCTCCGGTCGGTCTCGCCGTAAAACATGATGCCGAAGAGGACATTGTTCTTCAGCATCCCGGCGTCGGGCAGGAGGGTGAGCCGGTCCACCGAGCGGTGGTCCTCCCCCGTCCCGGGCTGGTCCCGCAGGACGATACGGTTCCCGGCATGGTCCTCCAGCACCGGCTCTGCGCCGATCCTGCCGATACGGGCGTAGGGCACCAGCACGCCGGCATACTTGGGAGACAGGGTGTTCTTGATCTGATTTTTCACCAGCTTGACCGCGGCGGCCAAATCGGGCTGGGCCGCGGCCCGCAGGGCAGCCAGGTCCTCCCGGGTCACCGGGGCGCGGGAGGCGCTCTCCCATCGGACCCGGCGGTTGAGTTCCCCCGGATAGCGGCAGAGCAGCGGTACGGTGAGACAGCTGAAGTCGCTGTCCTCCTCCCTGACGTATTTCAGGGCCTTCACCGGGCGGTAATTGAGGGTCTGGCACACCTCTCCGGTGTCCAGGTCGGCCCAGAAACCCCGGTCGATGAATTCCCGTCTGGCCTCGTCATAGGACACGTCGAAGGAGAGCTGTACCAGGCGGGCATTGGTCCGGCAGGCGCCGGTGGCCTCCAGCTCCTCCAGCCGCCACACGCCGCCCAGAGCCTCGTAGAGCACGTCATCCTCCGGCGAGAGCAGGTCATGCTCCAGCTTGTCCAGCAGAAGGGCACGGCCCTTCTGAATGGTGGCGTGGAGGGCGATGAGCACCTGGATGGCCTGGGCGTAGTACTGTTCAGCGTGCTCCGGGTCCCGCTGGATGGCGGCCACGGCCAGGGCCATCCGGGAAAAGGAGAGCTGAGGACCGGTGAGATAGTAGCTTCCCAGGTCCCTGGCCAGCTTTTCATAGGTTTGGACCGAGGTGCCCGCCAGGGTGGCCAGCCCGGCATTGAGCAGATCGTTTATCATCCGCTCTGCCAGATCCAGTCCTTCCAGCTGCTTTTTCAGTTTTTTGCTCCGGGCGGAGGCGTTGGGCTTTTTGGCGGCTGGCTGCCGCTGCGTTCCGGCGGGCTCCGGCTTTTTTGCGGCCCGGGCGGCCTGTTTGTCCCACTTTTCCGCCAGGTTCGCCGGGACCTCCGCCACGGCGAACTCCCGTCCGGAGAGCAGCTCGAACATCAGGCCCAGGGCGTGCTTGCAGGGGAATTGCCGGCTGGGGCAGGAGCAGCGGCATACCGGGTGCTCCGGATCGTCCAGATTCAGGGAGACCTGGTAGGGATCCTTTCCACTTCCAGCGCACCGGGCCCAGAAACAGGTTCCGGAAGCACTCCTTTGCCGCTGGGAAAAGCTTCCTTTCTGAGAGAGCTTCCGGCCATTTTCGGCGGTGGCCGGGTTGGGCGCCTGGGAGAGGATATACAGCTCGCTGATGTCCATGGCATGACCTTCTTTCCGGCGAAGATATTATCTGGTTTCTTTATCATATCAGAAATCAGGCCGGACTACAACTGCGATAGAACATTTGTTTTGCAACAGGGACGTCCCCCGGGGACGGCTTATTCCCCGGGGGACGGTCTTGTTACAGGATGATGCAGATGAGGCCGCCGGAGCCCTCGTTGATGATGCGCTGCAGGGTCTCCTGGAGCTTGGAGCGGGCGTCGTCCGGCATCCGCTTGAGCTTGGCGTTCAGGTCCTCGCTGACCAGCTCATGGAAGGACTTACCGAAAATATTGGACTGCCAGATGGCTTTGGTGTCTCCCTCAAACTCCTGCAGAAGGTAGTTGATCATCTCTTCGCTCTGCTTTTCGTTGCCCACGATGGGCGAGACCTCGGTCTCGATATCGGCCCGGATCATGTGTATGGTTTATAACAAATCGAAGTGTTCCCGCGGCTGCGCCGGATCTCATACTCCTCCCTGCCCCCTGATGCCTTCAGGAAGAGTTCCGCTCTGATGATTCCTTTTTCCGGAGTCGGATGGATCACGATCCGGTCTACCATGGAATCTACGGCTCCGGCGCTGAACCCATCCGGAAAGGAACACTCCTGTTCAATGGCTCTTTGCAGGACATCCATAGACAGCGGCAGCTTTTGACGTTCCTTTATTTCTGTTTGGAGCCGGCTGTTTCTTTCATTCAGCCTCTCGAGCTCCCGGTTGAACCGTTCGTTGCGGGCAGAGAATTCCTCGTCTGAAATACGCCCGCCGATATTCAGGTCCAAAAGCCTGTCTTTTCGCCTTGCTATGTCATCCATGGCGGTGCGGCACGCGTTGAGCTCCTTTTCCGCCCTCCCGCTGTCCTCTGTTGAGACTGCGCAGTAAATGTGGAGCATATCATGGATGATCTCTGATTCATGGACAGGAAGATGTATGATGGCCTGCCGCAGCATGTCATCCAGCTCCGTTTTGTAAATGACAGGCGTTTTGCAGCCCGACCTTCCATGCCGTGTGTATTCCCTGCACTGCCATACCTCCCGGGCTCCGGAAGGATAGCGGTATATCTGCCGGTAAAAGGGAGCCTGATGCTCCGAGCAGATCACCTTTCCGCTGTAAGTATACCGATTCTGATAGCAGTTCTTATCCTCTGAGCGCTGTGCATTTGAACGCTGCCGCAGGATCCGGTTGGCCTTTTCCCACAGCTTCTCAGACACGATCGGCGGAACGGATTCCTCATCCCGGTACATGACCCATTCTTCTTCCGGCAGCTCTTTCCGGTCTTTGATCTTATAGTCATATTTGACGGTCTTGCCGCCGCAGTAATAGCCTTTATATTTTGGATTGCGCAGTATGCCGGTAATGCTGCTGTAGGAGAAATCGTTGCCTTTCATATTGGTATAGCCGTGGTCAGTCAGGTAGTTGGCGATCCGCCGTATCCCCATCAGCTGATTGGCATAGAGGTCAAAGATCAGACGAATGATTTGGGCCTCTTCCTCATTGATGACCAGCTTTCCGTTGTCTTTCTCGTAGCCCCAGATCCGGTTGTTTCCCAGAACGACCCCCTTCTCGACGGCCCGTTTGAACCCGAACCTGACCCGCTCGGAGATCTTGCGCACTTCGTCCTGCGCGATGCTGGACATGATGGTCAGCCGCAGTTCCGCATCCGGCAGCAGAGTATTGATGTTGTCGGACTGAAACAGGACCCCCACGCCGCAGCTTAAAAGCTCCTGGGTATAGGTGATGCTGTCCAGGGTGCTGCGGGAAAACCGGGAGATCTCCTTGGTGACGATAAAGTCAAACTTCCCGGCCCGGGCGTCCTGGATCATTTGCAGAAAGCTCTCCCGCTTCCCCACACTGGTGCCGCTGATTCCCTCGTCAATGTAGCCCTCCGCAAAGGTCCAATTCGGATTTTTTCGAATGAACTCAGAATAGTACTGTATTTGGGCCGACAGCGAGTGAAGCTGTTCGTCCTTATCGGTGGATACACGGGCATAATATGTGACCCGCAGCGGAAGGTCGAAAATCGTTTTGCCGTGACTGAGTTGGTTCCTGATGGTGTAGATATCCATAACAGCACTCCTTAAACATCTTTTTCCAATTCTGGCCCATGACTTTTAACAAAAGCGCTCTGCAAAGCTGTGGCCTTGCAGAGCGGTCAAAGGGGATCATGCAGCGTCATCTGTCATCTGTAATGTGTGTTTTTGCTTTCTCATAAACTTCCCGAGAAATGATATCCTGTTTATACAGATTCTCGTTGATTTGAAGCATGAGCGCTTTCTTGAGTGCTGTCAACGGCGTATCGGCCTTCATCCAGCGTCACTCCCCACAGGAAGTGTATTCCTGTCCTAAGCCGTCTATGACGCCGGAAATCGTTTATGCCGGTGCATAAATGTCAGCCGTCCCGGAGATTCAGTTCTCCGGGACGGCTGACGTTATTCGGCAAGTCCGTATTTCACTTTGATCCGGTCCAGCTTCTCCAGCATGGGCTCCGCGGCGAACCACAGGAACAGCCAGGTAGCCGCAGCCTGGATGCAGTCCATGGGGAACCCGGAGATATAGTAGGTCAACAGGATCCTCCAATTGAGCTCGCTGGTCCACATGAGGGCGGACGCCGGATTCATGATACCGCCATAGATGAGAATGGCGGCCAGCGCGCCGTAGATACACAGGGATATCCGGCTGCGGCGGAGCCAGCCCTTGCGGAACAGCACTCCTGCCAGAAAACCGATGATGCCCATGCAGAACATCTGCCACGGCGTCCAGGGGCCCTGGGAAAATAGGACGTTGGAAGCCAGCATGGTCATGGCCCCCACCAGAAAGCCTGTCTCTCCGCCGAAGGCCACTCCCGCGATAATGGTCAGCGCCATGACTGGCTTGAACTGGGGCAGCATGAAGAAGGCGGCGCGGCCTGCCACGCCTATGGCACACAGGACTGCAATGATGACCAGCTCCCGCGCCTGGGGCCTGCGGCTCTCAAATATAAGAAAGAATGGTATCATACATTCCAGCAAAATAAGCAGGGAGATGAAATAATACTTTTTCCCCTCAAGGTAAGTCTCACCTATAAACAGGGTCAGCGGGATCAGCAGCAGGATGAGCACCGCCGCCGCCGCAGTTCGCTTGGATAGTTTCCGCTTTTCCTCTGACGTCCGGGTAAGATGATCCGGCCGGCGGCTGCGGCGGGAAACGGAAAAGGCAAAGATGAAGAGGCTGATGAGCATAGCGCCGTAACGACGGAGCTGATCTTCGGCCAGCGCGGTGACGCCTTCCCGAGTGATCAGTGCGCTCAGATCCACGACGCCCAGGGTCTGAAGAAACAGAGCCACGGCCGTGACGCCGGATGCCGCCGCCAGAAGCCTGCGCCACCAGGGCAGCGGCCTGGGCTTCCAGTCCGCTGTTTCCTCCGCCGGCTGGGGCAGGCTGAAACCCTCCTGGGGCAGCTCCGGCGCCGGAGGCAGCCTTCCGCCGCAGGCGGCGATCACATCTTCCGGGGTGACGGCTCCGGGCAGGAGCCCGCGGGCCATGCGGTTGGCCGAGGTGGTGTAGAAGCTGTTGCCGGAAAAAAAGGCGCGGGGGGCGGCGTCGGTGACAATGCCGCCGTCAAAGAACAGAGCGCAGCGGTGGGCATACCGGGCGCAGAATTCAATATCGTGGCTGACCATAAGAATAGCCACGCCCCGGCGGAGCAGCGTTTGCAGGATCTCCGCAAAGGTCAGCTTGAATTCGGCGTCCAACCCCTTGGTGGGCTCGTCCATCAGTAAAATGTCCGGGTCCAGGAGCAGCACTTTGGCCAGCGCCGCGCGCTGCTGCTCGCCGCCGGACAGGTCATAGGGATGCCGGTCCAGCAGCTCCTCCAAACGGCAGAGGCGGACCACTCTTGCCACATCGGCATCCTGATGGGTCTGGCTCAGCCCGCAGTCCTTCAAAATCTCGAAAAGGTCTTCACGGACGGTCTTTTTCACAAAAAGCGCCTGAGGGTTCTGGGGCAGGACGCCCACGCTGCCGCTGACCCGCACCTCGCCGCGACAGGGCTTCACGAGTCCGGCCAGCAGCTTCAGACTGGTGGTCTTTCCGGTGCCGTTGCCGCCCAGAAGGGCCAGAAACTCCCCTTTTCTGACGGACAAGCTCAGCCCCTTCACCACGTCGGGCAGTTCCTTTTCATATTTGAACCAGAGTTCATCCGCTTCCATGACCGCCTCGCCAGGATAAATGTGTTTCGGTTCTTCCGGCAGCCGGCCCAAGGTGTGGGATGCCGCAAACTCCGTCAGCCAGTCACGCCCTTCCCGGACCGTGACGGGACAGGAAGCGTCATTCTCCACCGCCGCCCACACCCGCATGGCGGTGGGCATGGCCAGAAACATGGAGTGGCCCGCCTCTTTCAAAGCCGCACCCACTTCCCCGGGCGTGCCGGTGCAGAGCAGCCGGCCCCTGTCCATGACAGCTACGTCGGAGGCCAGGGGAAATACCTCCTCCAGCCGGTGCTCAGTGAGGATGACGGTGGTGCCAAGCTCCCGGTTGATCTTGCCCAGGGTGGCAAGAAAGTCCGACGCGGCAATGGGGTCGAGCTGAGAGGTGGGCTCGTCCAGAATGAGCACGCTGGGCTGCATGACCATGACGGAGGCCAGATTGAGCAGCTGCTTCTGGCCTCCGGACAGCTCGGCCACATTTTTGTAGAACCAGGTCTGGATACCGAAGAAGGAGGCCATCTCCGCCACCCTGCGGCGGATGACGGGCGTGTCCAGGCCCAGACTCTCCAGCCCGAAAGCCAGTTCGTGCCACACCTTGTCGGTGACGATCTGATTCTCCGGGGACTGCTGTACAAAGCCGATACGCCGGCTCTGCTCCCGCTGGTCCAGCTCTTCCAGCGGGCGCCCTTCAAACAGGATCCTCCCTTCCCGGCGGCCGTGGGGAGCCAGTACCGTTTTGAGCTGCCGCAAAAGTGTGGACTTGCCGCAGCCCGAGGGGCCGCAGAGTACCATGAACGCCCCGGGCCTGACCGAGAGCGTGATCTCCTCCAGTGCCCGGATACGCTGTTCCGGGTAAGAGAAACTCAGCCGCTCGACCTCCACACAGGCGGGTGTTTTTCCATTCATAGCATGTCCTTCCCTTTCCGCTGCGTGTTCATTTGCCGCTTCACGGCGCGGAGACGTGCTTTCTGTGTCTCCGCGTACAGCTCATGGGTCAAAAAATCCGGCCGGATCCTCTCAAGCAGCTTTGCGACATCCGGATCCGTCCATGGGCGGTGCCGGTCGATGCGCTGGATATGAGCATAGTTTCGCTGAAAGCGTTCAATATAGTCCTCCGGCAGATCCGGAGGAGGAGATCCCGTGTGGCTCCGCACGTAGGCCCCGCTGACGCTCTGATGCAGATGGACCCCGCGGATCATCCGGCTCAATTCACCGTGACGCTCCAGCATATCGAGAATATAGGAGATCCCTTCTTTCTGGTTTGCGATGCGGGTATTCGTATTCATCAGATGGCCCGTATCCAGCATGATCCCCTTGCGCGGAAAGGCGATGGCCTCCAGCAGCCGGGCCGTCTGTGCAGGCTCGGTAAAGGTAAAGCCAGGCCACCACTGGTTCTCCACCAGAAAATCAAACCCGGGCCCGATCCCTGCAAGCAGCGTATTGATGACTTGAGCAGATGCGTCAATGACTTCCTCGTTCGTGTGGAGCCAGCGGTAGGTATAACTCTCCTCCAGCGAAACGTCGGAAACGTGGAACACCACATAGGAGGCGCCCAGGCTGAGCGCCCGCTCCAGATCGGCGCGGTAAAGATCCAGCAGGGCCTCCGGCCCTTTGCCGCCATAGAATCGCCAGGCGGCGTCCAGCGTCCCGAATTTGCGCCGCAGCGCGGAGCGGTCATCCCGGTAAAAGTCCAGCCAATCGGGGAAAAAAGTCAAATGATAGCCGACCAGAAGATCCCCGGGAAAATCTGCCGGAATATCGCCTCCGCCCCAGATCCCCTCGATGCCGTTCAGCCCCAGCGATTTCAGTTCAAGGCGCAGTCCGCTCCAATCACCCGGATCATCCAGTACGTTCTCACACAGGGGAAGGCTCATGCTTTGGAGCATATCCCACCCTCCCTGTTACCAATCGTCTCCCATTTCCTGTACTCCACCCGGTCAAAGATGACCGGCGTCAGACACAGGGCCAGATAGACCAGTTGAAAGCTGATGGGGAATGCGCCGGCGAGCGCCCCCCTGACGGTGGGATAATACCGCCAGTCCAGTCCGCCGGCCATCCACCCGGAACATACGTAAAACCCGCAGAAGCACAGCCAGGCGAGGATGGCTTTGTCCCTGCCGTCAAAGCGATAGATGGAAAAGGCCGTGCGGCCCGGCAGACCATATCCCCGGCTTTTCATGCTGTCCGCCGTCTCAATGGCGTTTTCCAGGCTCCAGGTCACCATGATGGACGTAATGGTGACGGCATTCTTCACCCGCCGTAGTATGCTCCCGTCGGAAATGTCCCGGCCCACACAGCGCTGAGCTTCGCGTACCACCTGAAACTGCGCCTGAAATTTGGGAACGAAGCGAAGCGTCATCGACAGGACCAGCGACAGCGCGGGAATGATCCGGCCAAACAGGTAGACAAATTTATCCGAGGTCATTACCGCCGTGTAGCAGGAAAACCAGATGACCACGGCGGCCAGCATGACGGCGGCGGCGAGTCCGTAGGCGATGCTCTCCAGAGTCAGTGGATTACCCGTGGGCAGACAGCAGACCAGGGTAGCGCCCTCGTGATTGAAGGCGGGGTTGGCAACGGCGGCCAGCAGTACCACAGGCAGCAGGAACCGGAGCTGGGAAAAAACCGCATTCCTTCCGTTCAGGCAGAAAAGGTAGGCGATGGCACAGGCCAGAGAGATGGCCAGACTGACGGGGTGCATCAGGAACATGGTGAAGGCCAATACCAGGGCAAAGTAGAAAAAATTCACCAGGGGATGGCAGCCGGAAAAGGGATCCGGTTGTTTCATCGTGCTCACTTCCTCTCCTGTTCCGGACGGACGCGGGATCAGCCGTCCAGAATATTTCTGCCGCCTATGTCATCTCCCAGGTCGCAGGTGTAGACCCACTCCACCACATCGCCCTCCTGAAGCTGATAGCGGCTGCAGCCGTAATTGGGAAACCAGCCGTTGACCTTGTACATCCAGCCCGACAGCTCGCCGCAGTCGAATTCATACAGGTTTTGGATCCCCTCGATATAAGCGCTGTTGTATATGGGCGTATTCTTGAATTCCATGTGGATACCGGCTCTTTTCAGTTCCCGCTGAAGAACGTTGAACACACTCTCGCCCTCATAAAACGTTACGGGCGCCGCCGCAAGAATGATGCCGTCCTCCGGGACCAGTTCCGCCTTTTCGGGGTCCAGGGCATCCATATTGTCCAGAATGGTGTCACACCGCACCGACAGCGTACAGGTATGGGCCGCATCGGATACGGCCGTGTCCTGGGGCTCTGCGGGCGCGGGCTTTCCTTCGGGGACGGGAGCGGTCAGGTATTGATCCCTGCCGGTGGCCGGGTCGATGTCCATACCCTGCTGCCCGGAGGAACTTCCGCCGTCCGCCGGCGCGGAGGTATCCTGCTTCCCGTTCTCTGCCGGTCCCTCTGCCCCTTCCGGACGGTCCTGATCCCCGGCGGCCGTGTGTGTGGCCGACGGGGCCGCTTCCGCTTCAGGGCCCGCGCCCGGGGCGGATGGTTCCGGGGAGACGGCCTGTTCGGAGAGCCCGCCGCCGGGGGCAGACGCCGTCACGCCGGTCCCGGCAGGCGTATGATACGCCGCCGGGACCGGCTTATCAGATCCCGCCGTCCGGTCCTCCGCCTCCGGTCCGCCTCCGGCCCAAAAGGCGGCGGTCAATATGGCCGCGATCAGGATGGGAACGATGATCTTCCATCGATTCTGTTTCCACCACATAAGTTTTCTCCTGCCTTAAAGAAGATTGGCGCTGTCCAGCAGCCGGAAGAGCATCCGGGCGATCTCGCAGCGCATGACGGGGGCTTTGGGCTGAATATCCAGCGCGGAGCTGTCCAGAATACCGCTCTGATAGCAGAAAGCCATACCGGAGCGGGCCCATTCGCCAACCGTGATATAGTCTGTGAAGGGCGCCAGTGTATCACGGACGTTACCTGCGTCCAATTCCGTGTCCATGCCGCACAGCACGGCGGCACGGGCCACCATAACGGCGGCCTCCTGGCGGGTAATGGTGCCGTTGGGTGCAAATGTCGTGGCTGTTGTACCGCTGACGATCCCATAGGTATAGGCCGCGCCCACATAGGGGGCGTACCAGTCGGCAGGCTTCACGTCCGTAAACTTGTCTGTGGGCGCCAGAGGCAGACCCAGAGCCCGGACCACGATGGAGGCAAACTCGGCCCGGGTCATGGCGGCGTCGGGGTCAAAGACGCCGCCGTCCTTGCCGCTGATGATACCGCGGGATGCCAGGGCTTCAATCGCCTCCTGATCGGCGTGAGCGTCGGAGATATCAGGGAAAGCGGCACCGGGGCGGATGACCGGCTGGGCCTTTACGTCAGCGTGTTTTCCGGCCAGCCCGGCGCCGGACTGCTTCCCCTCCCCGGCAGAAGCCGGGACAGCATCGTCCATACGGTACAGGCTGTTCTCTCCCTGAACCGCCCGCAGGACGGCCGCCAGGCAGTAAAGCCCCTGTTCGGTGGCCATCTGGCTGCTCTCCTGGCCATCGGCGGTATGACGGAAGCCATTTCCGGGCTGGCAGCAGGTCATAAGGTAATCCAGCATGGTATTTCCGTTCTTCACGAACCGGGCGTCGTCAGGCGAAAGCCCCAGTTCACACAGTGCAACGACCATCTGTACCACGCTCTCAACGTTTTTTTCGCCGTAACTGGCGAAGCCGCCGTCGGCATCCTGCAGCCCGGACATGCACTCCAGGGCCGCACTGACGGCACTGGCCACGGCGGGCTGGTCCTGATACCTGGCCAGCGCCTGGAGGACCATGCCGGTAACGTCCGGGTCAGAGCGGCCGTCTCCGCCCTTGCCGGTGAGATTCCAGCCGCCGTCATTGAGCTGCCGGGACAGGATCTCGTCCACATACATCTGCCGGGTGGCCTGAGTCTTTGCCTCCGGATTTACCGGCATGGGATAGTCCCGGGAATCCAGGGCGATCAGGGCCCAGGCGGGACCGTTGACGCCCTGCCAGACGGTCTTGTCAAAGTCTCCCAGGGCTTTCGTCAGGTCGTAGCCCGCTACATTTCTAGCGTCCCTCCCAATGGCCGAGAGGGCCAGGATGACCCGACTGTACTCCGTATACTTCTTCTCGTGGAGCACGCCGCCGCAGTCTTTCACATAGTCCTCCACCGCGGCATAGTAGCTCTGATAATATTCCTCCGGTACCGCAAAGCCGCTGCGGGCCAGACCCAGCACCGCCCACTCGCCGCCGATGGAGCCCACCTGTGGACTTTTGACGGTCTGGTATACATATCGGGCCGTGTCCGTCAGCGCGGCGGACAGCGCATCCTCTGAGACGGCGGCGGCCGGGACGGACAGTCCCAACAGCAGCACCAGGGTCAGGAGCAGGCAGGCCCCTCTTTCACGTGCGTTTTTCATGATTTTTTCTCCTCCGGCTTCCGGCGGGACGATCCCGCCGGAAGCTGTGTGGTTCAAATGAATTGTGCGGGAAAAGCTCACTGTACCGCAGGCACAAGTTTCACTAAGCTCTCTGCCGCCGGCGCGGCGACTCGCCAAGTGAAGCTATTGCACCATAAGGGTGATAAGGCGCTGGCAGACAGCAGCCACTTCGGCCCGGGAAGCGGTGCCGGACGGATCGATGACGCCGCCGCCCTTACCGCTCATGAGACCGGAGCCCACAGCCCACTTCATGGCGTCGGAAGCCCAACCGGAGATCTTGCCGCTGTCCTGGAAGCCGGTCAGGCCGCCCCTGACGCCGGTATCCATGCCGATGTGATCCGCATAGCGGAAGAGAATGGCGGCCAGCTGTTCCCGGGTAATATACTGCTCCGGTTCAAACGCTCCGTTTCCGGTGCCGCTGACGATACCGGTGGCTGCGGCCCAGGATACAGGATCACTGTACCAGGAATCCCGCGGCACGTCATGGAACGGGACATCTTTCCCTGCTTCGGCATCCTCCAGACGGTACAGGACAGCCACCAGCATGGCGCGGCTCATCTCGCCGTCGGGAGAGAACCTGCCGCCGCCGGTACCACTGAACAGCTCATGGGAGGCGGCAAACTGAATAGATGCCTCGCCCCAGTGGCCTGCCACATCGGAAAACACCTTGTCGTTGGTCACCAGCTTCACCGTGGCAGAGCCGGACAGCAGCGCTTTATAACTGCCGTCCTTTTCTGTGACGGACTTTCTGAGGATGATCTCAGTGCCGTCCTCATGGACCAGTGCCAGTACTTTGCCGCTGTTCCCGGAAGAGGCGGGGATGGTCACGGCGATGCCGCCGCTGACGCTTTTTACACTGACATCGTCCACAGCAATGTCGATCCGGATCTCGCCGTTGGTGCCGCCGGTTTCATCCTTCACGGTCTCCACCGAGACGGACACCGTGCTGCCGTTTCGGGCCGCCAATTCGGCCAGTGCCTGGCTGGAAATGGTCACACCGGCGGCAGACGTATCCACTGTCAGCTTCAGTCCGCCGCTCCCGGCAATATCCTCCACCGCGGTCTTGGGCAGCTCCACCGTGATCTTGGCGGCCTCACCCTTGATAACAGGGGCCACCGCAATGGTGTCGATGCTGTCATCCTTCCCGGCCTGCTTCAGGGCCTCGGCAACGGCCTTTTCCTCCACCCTGGCTGTGGCATTGCCCTTACTGTCGGCCGTGGCCTGGGGCTTTATAACAGCGGAGCCGCTCTCGCCGGCTGTACCGGCAGTTCCGCCGCTCCACTCTTCGGAGCCGTATTCACTGGTATAATCATCGCTGAAAAACCAGATGACAGTGGCGTTGGATTGGAGCTTCTGATCCCGGCATCCGGCCTTCACGACAACGCCGTTCACCATATACAGCCATCCGGAATTGGCGCTGTTATGGTCGAGCTCCGAAATACCGCCGATGGAGTCGATATAACCAAAGCTTTTCTCCGTGTAGGGCACATTATCCGCCGCCAGGGTCTGCTGCAGGGCCTCAAACACGCTCTGTCCGGCCTTGATGGCCACCGTCTCTTCAGCCAGCACCGTGGTATAGGCGGAAGCGTTGTATTTATAAGTGTACTTGCCGCCGCAGACGGCGCCGTCATGGGTCAGCACCTTGACGGTGACCGAGATGTCCTTGGCCTCGGGGGCGGGCTGTACGGCCAGAGAAACAGGGATGGTCTTGGCGGTATGCTTCGCCGCGTCATCGGCGGACACGGTAAAGCTGCCGCTTGCGGACACATAGCCGCTCTTGCTGACGGTGTAGGTATAATCGCCGGCGGCCAGATAATACTTGGCACCGGAATTGGCCGCCTGGACCTCATCTCCCTGTTTGACCACCACGGAAGCACTCTCGGGCACCACCCGGAACTCCACCGGACAGCCGGTGGCCAGGGTGGCCTCGGCGGTGTTCATGGGCATCGCGGCGAAATCGTAGACCCGTCCGTTTTTAGCCATGCCCGCCAGACCACGGAAGCTCTGTTCCGTGTTGAAGGTGCCGTATCCTCCGGCATCAAAGCCGTCCAGAGTGGGATCCACCAGAGTCATCAGACCGTCAGACAGGCTCTTCCCGTTCTTCACGGGACCGGTCTGCCCCATGGCGGCGTAGGCCGCCATGGCAAGACCGGTGGAAGCCGCGCTGTCTCCGCCGTAGCCCGCAAGGGCGCCGCTCTCGCTCTGCGTACCGGCGATGGCGGTAAGTGCTTCGTCCACAGCTGTTTTGACCTGTTCATTGCTGTTGTAGTAAGGAGACAGCGCCAGGACCATGGGCGTGGCGGCATCAGGGCCCCACTGAGTATTCTGCCAATCCGCCTTGCACTCAATGGCTTTCTGGATCAGCCAATCCATCTCCGCCTGAGTGGCATAGCCGGTCCCCTGCTGAAGGGCGATGATCACATAGGGCAGCGTGTATGGATTGGAAACACTTGTCGCCTGGGCGTCTACCAGATCGGTGAGCTTTTTCACCACGTCCAGCTCCCGGGCGTTGTCGGTGACCACCTTCCTGGCGTCATATCCCAGGGCACGGAGGGCAACAATATACTTGGCCAGATCGCCGGGAGCGGACGCCTTGTCGGCCGCACTGATCAGCTTGTCCAGCACAGCCTGGATCTGCTCCTGAGTCAGTCTGTTGGCGGTGTCGGGGAACGCCTGGGCATAGGCCGCCAGATCCGCCGCCAGCCAGGGATAGTTGCTGTCGCCGGCGATACCGTTTTTGGCGTATTTGGCGGCGATGTTGTGCATCACCTCGGCGGCGGTCACGGCCTTGACGGTCACCTCAAAGTCCTTGGAAGCGCTCACGCCATTTAGGGTCGCCGTCACCGTCAGCTTGCCGGACGCATCGCTTCCGCCCACCGGGCGGGTCACCTTGGCACGCAGGGTTTTGACGGTGATGGCGGAGTTGGTGGTGGACCAGCTCAGGCGCATGCCGTCTTTCCAATACTGGTCGCTGCTCTTGAAGTCATACAGGTGCAGGTCATAGACCACATTGGCCAGATCGGCGGCTGCACCGGTATCGGTGTTCGTCTGCGCGTCATAGGCGGTGATCTTGTCAGCGGTGATGGTTTCCAGGGCTTCCGCCAGCGCAGCTTTGGCCGCGTCGGCCTCGGCCTGGGTATAGGCGGGGACCGTTACAGTGAAAGTCTTGGTGTTCCCGCTGGGCATGGGACCTGCGTCACACAGCCCGTAGTTTTTCGCCATGTCCGAATAGTCGAACGTGGCGGTAAGGGTGACTGATGCATCCGGCTGGCCCAGGACGGGGCGCGTAATGGTGTGCAGCTGGCCGGTGGAAGAGCTGGTCCCTCTGTCAATGGTGATCGCCGCGTTGTCGGACGTCCAGGTAATTGCGAGACCGTAGCTGCTGCCCACAGGCAGCTTCAGTGTTCCGGTGACCTGCTCTTTTTCCTGTCCATTGAGGATGACCGTCTCGGTCACCTCGGCCATTTTTTCCGCAATGGCCTCAGCCTTTGTGGTGTCGTGGGTTGGGATCACGATTCCGCTGACACTGACATTTTCCTGCTTGGAACCCAACGTCAGCACAAACGGCAGATCATTGACAGTGCCTTTCGTATACCCGCTGGGGTATGTGATGGTTCCATCAGTCGAAATATACTCGTTACCGCTGAAACTGCTGCTGAGCGCCACAGAGACGCCGGGAGCGGCAGCACGTACCACCTGCTGCGCCTTGGTAACGATATTGGTATCGACAGCAACGGATTCATAGCTGTACATTCCGCCGCTGCCGCCGCTGTATTCCACGGGGTCCAAAGCATTCAGCCCGTTCAGCGCGCTCTTCGCCGCTGCCAAACGCTGTGTAAGTTCCCCGTCATTCAGAGCAGGGACAGTAATCGGAAACTCCCTCGTCCCGCTGGCAGTTCCACATTGAACGGCGGCGGTCAGCGTAACCTGCTTTTCCTCCGTCTGCTTGGTCACAACGCCGGACTTGGAAATCACGGACTCGTCGCTGGAGGACCAGGTGATGGACGTTTTCCCGCTGGCTCCCCGGGTGGGCAGCTCCAGATCCTGTCCATCGGTGTAAGCGACGTTCAGGGCCTCCTTATCTGCCGCTACTGCCGCCGCGGCCTCTTCTTCCGTCAGCGCGGCAGCCACATGGACCATGCACCAGGCCGGGATCACACGGCTGCCGTTGGCAGTACCGGAGGCAGCAAGCAGGTAATCCCCCACCTCATCGATGGTCAGATCAAAACTGCCGTCTTTATCTGTGACCGCGGCACTGGCAGTCACGACGGAACCGTCCGTATCCAGCACGCTGACGGTCAGGCCGGAGAGGGGCTGAGGCGTGCCGTTCATCATATAGTTGAATCCGGAAACAGTCCCGGTGACCGTGTCAGACGCCTGTATGTTCAGGCTGTGAATGATCTCTTCGTCCTGGGTAAAGTAAGAAAAATGGTCGCTCCACGCGCTGTCCTCATAGACGAAGGTGTCCACATAATCGCCGCTGTGCAATACGGCCTGAGAAGCATAATCGCTGCTGTAGCCCGCGTTGATCGCGTGGCCGGCATAATAGCCTTCATGCTGAAATACTGTTGTCAAGCTGCTGTCAAGGTAGGTATCAGCTGTGGCGGCAGTAAAATCTTCGCCGTATTTGATCTCGTGCGCAGCAACGATGGCATCCAGCACAGTGGGTTCGGCTGATTCCTGTCCGATGCCGTAGCTTGCAGCCAGACCGGCCCGGACCTGGATCTTCTGCGGAACAAATTCAAATCCGTCCCCATAGGCAAAACTAAACGTGACTTCTATGTCATCTCCTGCCAGCGCGGCAGCGGTTGGCAGCATGCCGAGAAGCATGACCAGTGTCAGGACCAGGGACAAGATTCGTTTTTTCATGCGTGATTCCTCCCAATCAAAGATTTTATCTTATCGCCCTCAGGCGTAAAAGCGCTGTGTTTTTCCATGGACCTTTACGGCAAAAACGGGTCCCTACAGACAAAAATGCGCCCACACAAAGCCGTGTGGGCGCAATAATACCATATTGCGGTAAAGCGCCCAGTGACGGCAGACGCTTCAGGCGACCCAACGTATCTGACTTAACCTTTCCGGAAGGTATCACAGTGACCCACTCGCGGGGCATCTCACCCCATTCCGCTTTAAACGGACCGCGCTTCTATTCACTTGCCGCTATTTTATCATTGTCATTCCCTGTTTGCAAGACAAAGTTTCCGGGCCTTCTTTTCCAGTCATGCGGCGCATACGCCTTCCGTTCTGCCTGCCGGCGAGTTCTAAGCTTCTCTTTGCCACATATAATATGGATGGACGGGGCACTGGCCTTGAGGCGTACACCGTACCGCCCGCCCTGCTTGACGATCTCGGGTTCCTCCAGCACCAGCTCGTCGGTGCCGGGGATTACGATACCGTACCCGGTGCTCTTCACATCCTCCAGAGCGGAGGCCACCTTGTCGTACTCACTTTTGACATGGGAAAGCTCGGTCAGAAGGCCCAGCAGATCCCCGTCATCGTGGATGAGGAAGCCGGACTGCTGGGAGATGGTATCATAGAACAGGCTGCGGGGCAGTTCCAAAGTGGCGCAGGCCAGGCCGGTGCCCAGGCTGATGTTGGTGATACGTGCGCTGCTGACGTTCTCGCAGCCGCCAATGGCGGTGACCGCCTGTTCCACGTCCCGGATGCGGCGCATTCCCTCGGCACCCTCCCGGATGGCGGCGTACAGTCCGCTTTTGATGGGATGGTCATAGCCCAGCGCGTCCACCCAGGGCGGCAGGAACAGATCCAGTTCTTTCACGGGGAACTCATAGAGTACACCTTTGATGATGCCGGTCACATCGTCCTCATCCAGCTCCAGGCAGTTGGCTGCCACGCAGGTCACATCGTAGCGGGAGGACAGGTCGGCCCGGATGGCCTGGGCCCGCTCCGAATTGGGGTAGGCCGAATTGAGCACCACCAGGAAGGGTTTCCCCAGTTCCTTCAGCTCGGAGATGACTCTCTCCTCCGCCTCTAAATAGTCCTCCCGGGGGATATCGGTGATGGTGCCGTCGGTGGTGATGACGATGCCGATGGTGGAGTGCTCTGCGATGACCTTGCGGGTGCCGATCTCGGCGGCCTCGGTCATGGGGATCTCATAGTCGAACCAGGGTGTGGTGACCATCCGGGGGCTGTCATCCTCAAACTGGCCGGTAGCCCCCGGGACCATATAGCCCACGCAGTCGATGAGCCGCACAGAGAAGGCGGCTCCGTTTTCCATGGTGACCTCCACGGCCTCCTCGGGAACGAATTTGGGCTCGGCAGTCATGATTGTCCTGCCCGAGCCGCTCTGGGGCAGCTCATCCCTGGCCCGTTCGCGGCGGTATACATTGTCGATGTTGGGGATGACCATGGTCTCCATGAACCGCTTGATAAAGGTAGACTTCCCTGTCCGCACCGGCCCAACCACACCGATGTAGATATCTCCCTCGGTACGCAGGGCGATATCCTCATAGATCTTGCGCTCTTCCAACTGCAATTCCTCCTTCGGCCGGGCATGGCCATTCCGATGCCCTGAGAGCCGGTCGTTTTCGCTATATAGCTATGGGGATAAGCTGTAATTTATGACAGCAACCTGAGGGAGCCGCGGTCCCCCAGCACAGGACCGCGGCTCCCTGTTCAGGCGCGTTTACGTGGAATGAGGAGAAGCTGTCCATCCGGCGCGGCATTTTCCTCCAGCGCATTGGCCCGACGGATTTCAGCGGCGGTGGTGCCGTAGCACTTGGCGATATCCCACAGCCGCTCGCCCCGCTCCACCATGCGCAGTACGATGGAAGGCTGGTCCTCGCCGCCTCTGGGCGCCTCCGTGTTCAGAGATGCGGAGGCCACGCCTCGGACCTCCTCCTGCCGCAGGGCCAGATACCGGAACTCCACCGGCAGCCGCACCTCGATCCCGCCGGTGGTGGGGGAGGCAAACACGGGCTCCGGGCAGCGGCAGCGGCATGAGCAGGTACATCCGGCCGGCAGCTCCAGAACGCAGGGCATCCGGAAACGGCGGGCGGCACAGCCAATCTCGCCGTTCTCCCGCTGGTATACCGCAGTGACTACGGCCTCGGCCTCCAGGGTCAGCTTGCCGCCCTCCCTGCTCTGGGTCACCCGGCCGATGGAGGCATAGGCGTCCAGAATACGGTCGGCCATCCCGACGTCCTCCAGTACCTCTCGGAGTGCCAGTGTCTTGGCGCTGCAGTCCACGAGACGGTCCATCCGGCGGGGGGCGGCGGCTGCCTCCAGGGCATAGGCGGTGCTGTAAAGATCAGTAAGGACCTGGAAGCTCCGCTCCTCCCGCAGGACGGACTGAGCCAGCAGCTCCAGACTGACATGGATGGTCCGGCCGTCGCCGGACTCCAACGCGCACTGGGTTCCGGCAGACACCACGTCCAGCGTGCAGTCGCACTCCTCCCCCGCCCCGCTGACCTCCATGATCTGGGAGAAGGGCAGCTCAAAGGAGCTGTCACAGAGGCTGTTGTCCGTGCTGCGGTAAAAAATCTGCAGGTTGGCGCTCCCTTTGAAAATGAGCTTATTGCCGATCACCTTGGATTCGCTGCACACCAGGGAGAGACGCTGCTTGAGCAGCTCAGCGGCCTCGGGCCGGTTCCCGGGGAGGGAAATGTCATCGGAGAACGTAAAGGGCTTTTCCTGGACGCAGACTACTCCATAGCTGCGGCAGGTCTCTGAGAGCTGCTCCACGCCGTACTCGGGCGGGCAGACTACGGCGGAGCTTACATTGTCCTCCAGCGGCGCATATGCCTGAACGTCCACCGCCAGACTGACCCGTACCAGAACTTTTCGGGGATTCAGGACCCGGGTCTCGGCCCACTCCACCCGGGGAACGGCGGTGACGCCGCACCGGCCGTTGACCCGCCGTTCCTCCATCGCGCAGGCAAAGGGGATCGCTACCTCCAGACGCCGCATTCCATCCGCACCGTCAGGCAGATAAAGTACCGCGGCCCGGACGGTGCCGGATACCTCTGCCCGGCCCTCCATGGCCTCGCGGCTCCCCAGCTCCGCCCAGCCTTCGGTATCCACGATATTCAGGATATCCGGACAGGCGTCGGGAACGATCATCTCCAGTGTCTCCTCCTGAAAGACTGTGGTATCCAATACAGCCTCATAGCCGCTCAATTGAGTCTGTTCCAATTCCAGCTCCATAGCGTTCCACTCCCTTTGGAAAGGCATGCCGCCTTCTTGTTGGGACAATATATGTCCCCGGACCGGGCAAATATGCGCCCTGCCGGGGAGAAAATCACAGGCGGAGCCGGATCGCTCCCGGCTCCGCCCATGTCCTTATGGATCACCGCCCGCCCTACCGCAGGCCGAACAGGGTACGCAGCAGCCCCCGGAATGCCCTGGGGGAACGGACCACCACGATCTTCACGTCTCCACACTCCTTTCCAGCTGTTCCATCCACTCCCGGCCCCGGTAGCCCAGCGCCGCACCGATGCCCAGCGTGATCACACTGCCGGGAAAGAGCAGCAGCGCCAGCGTGCCTGCCGCCCCCGCCGCCAGTCCCAGGTTTCGTTTGTTCAGCCAAGACGGCAAAACGACCGCCCCCCTTCGTCACTGTCTAATCCAGTATACGCGGGAGGCGGCCGTCGGTTCCGTTTTTTTCTTGGACAGGGGGCGTTCACAGCCGCTGACTGCGGATGAGCAGGACCCGGCCCGCACCCACATGAATGCGGGTCTCAGGGCCCAGGGGCTCGTTACTCACCGAGAGGGTGTCCCCACGGACGAGAGCGGCGTTGCGCAGAGTATACCGGGCTCCCTCCAGAAACACGCCGGACACCCGGCGGTCCAGCGGGACCAGGGAGAAATAGCGGTAACGAGGGCCGGCTGTGTTATCAAGGATCACGATCTCCTCCTCCAGCAGCCGGACCTCGTTGTCACTGTCCAGGATCATACCCTGCCCGCCCCGGCAAGCCAGCCACTCCAGAATGACCAGGTTGGAGGCGGTGTGGTCCAGCCGTGGCCCTCCCATGCAGCCGCAGAGGAGCAGCCGGGTGTGTCCAGCCTGAAGGGCCGCGTCCATGGCGGCCTGAAGATCGGTCATGTCCTTCTCCGGGGACAGGCTGACGCTGGGGACGCCTTCCACCGGAGCGCCGCCGGAGTCCCAGTCGCCGATGGCAAAGTCGGGCCGAAGTCCGGCGGCAAGGGCATTTTTCACGCCGCCGTCAGCGCAGAAGATCTGACATTCCGGCGGCAGATAGTCCCGCAGAAAGCTCCAGTCTCCGCAGGGGACCGAGCCCATGACCAGCGCCTGTACGGCAAAGGGCAGCGGGCGGTTCATTTCCGCTTCCATTCCGGCACCTCCCTGGCCTGCTCATAGAGCCGCACATAGCTCGCATGGCGGCTGGGGGCGATTCGGCCCTCTTTTACGGCGGCGCGGACGGCGCAGCCCTTTTCCTTCACGTGGGCGCAGCCCTGGAAGCGGCACTGGTCCAGGTAGGGCCGGAACTCCCGGAACGTGTACTGCAGCTCCTCCGGACGGCGCAGCTCCATCAGCTCAGTGTCGAAGGAGGAAAAGCCCGGCGTATCGGCCACAATGGCCCCGTTGGACAGGCGGAAAAGCTCCACGTGGCGGGTAGTATGGCGGCCCCGACCCAGCTTTTCGCTGACGGCGCCGGTCTGAAGGCCGAAGCCGGGCTCCAGGGCATTGAGAATGCTGGATTTACCTACACCGGAGTTGCCTGTAAAGGCGCACACTTTGCCGGCAATGACGCAGCGCAGGTCCTCCACCCCCTCGCCGGTCTCGGCGCTCATCCGCAGGGTGGTGAAGCCCGCCCGGCGGTAGACCTGAAAGAGCTCCTCCGCGTCATTCAGGTCGCATTTGTTGAAACAGATGACGCTCTCGCAGTCCCGGCCTTCCGCGATGGAGACCACCCGGTCGATGAGAAAAGGATCAGTCACCGGCGTGGCCCCCGAGGCGATGACCACCAGCAGGTCGATGTTAGCCACCGCCGGGCGTTGAAACTCATTTTTGCGTGGCAGGATGGCGTCCAGCGCGCCGGTGCCGTCCCCCAGCTCGGTGATAGCCACCCGGTCCCCCACAAGTGGGGTCTGCCGGTTATGGCGGAATTTTCCCCTGGCCCGGCAGGTGACCAGGCCGGAGCCGGTGTCCACATAATAGAAACCGCTGAGCGCTTTCAGAATGGTTCCTTCCGCCATGGGCTCATACCTCGATTATCTTACTGAACTGGAATACATCGTCTATGTAGACCGAGACCTCAGAGGTCTGGGTCAGGGAAAAAGATGGACTGATCTCCCCCAGCTTGGTCTCAACCGGCTGGTCATAGAGGATGGTGCCGCCGGAGGTCTGGATCCGTACCTGGACCATATCGGGCCCGTCATCGGGCAGCACGATAGAGATATGCCGGGTCACAGGAACTACCGGGGTGTCGGGGGTACCCGGTGTGGGCGTGGGCGTGGGCTCCACCGCGGGAGGCGGCGTGGGTTCGGGCTCGGGCCCCTTGCTGACGGTCAGCGTGATCTTGGCTCCCTCCTGTACCTGGGTACCGGCGGGGATGGTCTGGTCAATGACATAGCCGGCCTGGACAGTATCGTCAAAGACCTCCTTGATCTCCACGTCCAGTTTCCACTCCCGCAGCTGCTTTTCCGCCCGCTCAAAGGGCTGGCCGATGAAGGGGAGCATGGTGATGGGGGTATTCTCAGGCCCGGTGCTCACCCATAGGGTGACGCTCTGCCCCTCTGTCAGGTCGGTATCGGCCCGGGGCTCCTGCCGGATGATATAGCCCGATGGAATCTCGTCACTGGCCTCTTCTTCGAATTTGACATCGAGTCCCAATTCAAAACGTTTGAGCTGCTCTTCTGCAAGTGCCCGTTCTGTTTTGGTCAGATCGGGCATTTTGGGCGTCTCGCTGCCCAGGCTCAAATACACGGTGATGGTCCGGTTGGTATCGCTATCCCGGACGGTCTTGTCCCCCTCGGGGCTCTGCTTGGCGATGGTGTCCTTGGGATAGGTGTCGCTGTCGATGGGCTCCCCTTCCTGGATAATAAAGCCGTGCTCGCTCACCTCAGGCAGGGCTTTGGCCTCCTCCAGGGTGTAGCCCAGCAGATTGGGGACTTTGATATCCTCCGGTGTCTGCAGCAGCGGTCCCAGGAAGATGGTATAAAGGAAATAGCCGATACCCACCAGAAACACCAGAATAGCGGCCACTGCTGCCGCAATGGGCCAGGGATTGGACCGCTCCTCTTCCTCCCGCGGCGCTTCACGGGACACCCGCCTGCCGCCGTGCTCCCGGCCCTCCTCCGGATAGCGTTCCCGCTGCTCCTGTTCGATCTCCTCCCGGGAGATACGGCGGGTGGCGCTGCCCGCGTCCGGCTGGGAGACCCGCCGTCCGCCGGTGGCCACACTGGGCGTGTTGGCGCCGATGGGACGGGTGGGCTCGTCCACCTCGTCGGACGCGGAAATGAGATCGTCCGGCAGATCAAAGTTGATACTGGGGTTTTTGCGGAATTCCTCCAGATCCTCCAGCATGGCGTCGGCCGAGATATAGCGCTTGTTCACGTCGGAGGCCATGGCCTTCAGCGTGATGGCCTCCAGGGCCTCCGGGATGTCGGGCTCCAGCTCCCGGGGAGACAGGGGGATGGAATTGATGTGCTGGATGGCCACCGCCACCGGAGAGTCCCCCTCGTAGGGCAGGCGGCCGGTGAGCATCTCGTAGAGCACCACACCGGCGGAATAGATGTCCGAACGGGCATCGATATGGCTGCCTCTGGCCTGCTCCGGGGAGATATAGTGGACCGAACCCAAAGCCTCCTGGGTCATGGTATTCTGGTTGGCTGAGGTGAGCCGGGCGATACCGAAATCGGCCACCTTAATGCTGCCGTCCCGCAGGACCATGATGTTATGGGGCTTGATGTCCCGGTGGATGATCCCCCGGCTGTGGGCATGGGACAGGGCCTTCATGATCTGGATGATAAAGTGCAGCGCTTCCTTCCAGCTCAGCTTGTTGCCCTTTTTCTGCATATACTGCTTGAGGGTGATACCGTCCAGCAGCTCCATGACAATATAATCTACGCCGTTGGAGGTGCTGACATCGTACACCGCCATGATATTGGGGTGGGACAGCATGGCCACGGCCTGGGACTCATCGTGGAAGCGGCGGCGGAACTCCTCATCCTGGGCCAGCTCCTCTTTGAGGATTTTGATGGCCACCAGGCGGTTGAGCCGGTGGCAGCGGGCCTTGTAGACCACCGCCATACCGCCGGTGCCGATCCGCTCCAGGATCTCATATCGGTTATCGAGTAATTTTCCTATGTAGCGATCCATAGTCATTACCCTCCCTTATTCAAACTGAAAGAGGACACAGGTGACGTTATCCGGCGCGCCGCGGGACAGCGTGATATCCAGCAGGCGCTGGCAGCACTCCCCGGCAGGGCCGCCGTGGAGGACCTCATAGAGCATTTCCTGGTCGCTCACCACATTGGACAGCCCGTCGGAGCACAGCAGGAGCCAGTCTCCCGGCTTCACGCTCTGCCGGTAGAAATCGGCCCGTACCTGCTCCTCGGTGCCCAGCGCCCGGGTGATCAGGTTTTTCTGGGGATGGGTGCGGGCCTCCTCCGGTGTGATATCGCCCCGCCGGACCATATCCTCCACCAGAGAGTGGTCCCGGGTGATCCTGCGGATACCGTCGCCGCTGATGTAGTAAGCCCGGCTGTCCCCGATGTTCAGGAGATAGGCCCGGCCGCCGGTGACCAGCGCGGCCACCATGGTGGTCCCCATGCCGGAGCAGTCCGGGTTGGTCCGGGCCCGGTGGTAGACCGCCTCGTTGGCCCCGGCGCTGGCCCGGGCCAGCAGGGCTTCCGGGTCCTCCGGAGTCCCCTCCGGCAGCTGCTGGAGGGTGTCCACGAACTGCTCCACCGCCAGCATGCTGGCGATATTGCCTGCCCGGGCGCCGCCCATCCCGTCACAGACCAGGCCCACTGCCAGGTCATCGGAAAGGACGTCCAGATAATAGGCGTCCTGATTTTGTTGTCTCACCGAGCCTTTATCGGTGATTCCCCATGCTCTTATCATAACAGAAAAGCCTCTTTGCCGCGCTGATTTTGGATGCTCCCCCTCCGCGCGGGAGGAGCGGGAGCCGGGTATTGGATCGGTCAGGAACGGCCCTGTTCCAGCATCTGTTTGCGCCGGAGCTGGCCGCAGGAGGCGTCGATATCGCCGCCCAGCTTGCGCCGCACGGTCACCGTAATCCCGTGGGACTCCAGCCGCTTCTGGAAGGCTGCCACCCGGCGGCTGGGCCGCAGGGGGCTCTCCTTCACCTCGTTGAGGGGGATGAGGTTCACATGGCCCGGAGTGCCCTTCAGGTGGCTGGCCAGCAGATCGGCCTGCCAGTCGGAATCGTTGACGCCGTCGATCATGGCGTACTCATACGAGATGCGCCGCCCGGTCTTTTCAAAATAGCGCCGGCAGCTTCGGAACAGCCGCTCCACTCCCACACTCCGGTTCACCGGCATGATCTTGGAGCGGGTCTCGTCGTCAGGCGCGTGGAGGGACACGGACAGGGTGAGCTGGAGCTGACGGTCGGCCAGTTCGTCGATCCTGTCCACCAGGCCGCAGGTGGACAGGGAGATGTGCCGCATGCCGATGTTCAGTCCGTCCGGGTGGTTCACCAGCTCCAGAAAGCGCATCACCGTGTCGAAATTGTCCAGCGGCTCGCCGATGCCCATGAGCACGATATTGGAGATGGGAACCCCGGAATCCAGCTGGGTGAACAGCACCTGGTCCACCATCTCGGCGGGTGTCAGGTTGCGCACCCTGCCCGCCAGCGTGGAGGCGCAGAAGGCACACCCCATCCGGCAGCCCACCTGGGAAGAGATACAGACAGTATTCCCATGTTTGTAGCGCATCAGAACCGTTTCGATGCAGTTTCCGTCCGAAAGCCGCCAGAGATATTTGATGGTGCCGTCCTGGGCCGAGACCTGCTTGCGCTCCACCACCGGCGGCGTGAGCACGCAGGTTTGAGCCAGGGTCTCCCGCAGCTCCTTGGAGAGGTTGGTCATCTCGTCAAAGGACCGGACCCCCCGGTGGAGCCACTGGAATACCTGCTTGGTACGAAAGGCGGGCTGGCCCAGCTCCTTCAGAAAAGCGGTCAGCTCGGCCTGATCCATGGATTTGATGTCGGTCATTGCTTCACCTCATGCTTCAGAGACTTCATATCATCCGCTCAGCCCCGCTTTCTCAGCCGGGCCATGTAAAATCCGTCGGTATCGTGCAGATGGGGCCACAGGGTGATGCGGCCCTCCGTTACGGTGCCGAAGGGGCCGGGCAGCTGAAAGGGCTCAAGTGTAAAGTCAGAATGCTTTGCAAGGAAGCCGTCCACCACCGCCCCGTTCTCCCGCTCCAGCAGGGTACAGGTGGAGTAGAGCAGCACGCCGCCGGGGCGCACATAACCTGCCACATTATCCAGAATGGCGGATTGGACGGCGGGCAGAGCCGCCAGGGGTTCCGGGTCCTTGTAGCGGATATCCGGCTTTTTGCGGATGATGCCAAGGCCGGAACAGGGCACGTCGGCGATGACCAGATCGAAGGACTCCTCCCACCCGGCCCGGCGGGCCTTTCCGTCCTGAACGGCGGTATGGATGATATCCAGGCCCAGCCGCCTGGCTCCGGCCCGGATGAGGGTTTCCTTGTGGGGGTGGATATCGCAGGACCAGATCTCGCCTCTGTTTTCCATGGCGATGGCGGCGGCGAAGGATTTGCCGCCGGGGGCGGCGCAGGCGTCCAGCACCCGCATCCCCGGCTCCGGTCCGGCGGCCAGCACGGCCAGCCGGGCCGCGCCGTCCTGAATGTAAAAGGCCCCGTCCCGGAAGGCCGCCAGTCCTTCCAGATCGCCGGTGCCGGTGAGCAGCAGGCAGCCGGACAGCCAGGGGTGGGGCCGGGCTTCCACGCCGCCGGCCCGGAGGGCTTCCAGTACCTGTTCCGGCGTGTACCGGAGGGTGTTGACCTGGGCCATGGTGGGGGGCTGGCCGTTATCGGCGGCCAGAAGGGCCTCTGTCCCCTCCCCGTTCAGTGCAAGGTCAAATTCCTTTACAAGCCAGTCGGGATGGGAAAAACGGGTGGACAGGTCGGCCGGCTGGGGCAGGTCCTCCCTGCTCCGGGCCAGATTGCGGAGCACGGCGTTGACCATGCCGGCCGCCCGGGGATTTTTGCTGTATTTCCGCGCCAGGTTCACCGATTCGTTGACGGCGGCGCTGTCCGGCACCCGGTCCAGCAGCAGGAGCTGATAGGCCCCCAGCCGCAGGATATTGCGGATGCGTACCTCCAGCTTTTCCAGAGGAACCTTGGAAAAGGCGGCGAGGTGGAAGTCCAGCAGCATCCGGTTTTGCAGCACGCCGAAGCACAGCCGGGTGGCCAGGCCCGCGTCCCGTCCGTCCAGCCCCGCGTCCCGGATGGCTTTTTTGAGGAAACCGTCCGACCAGGCCCCCTGCTGTTCACAGGCGGCCAGAGCCAGAAGGGCCACCTCCCGGGCTGTCCTGCCGGTGCTCATCAGTCGTCCCTCCGCCGCCCGGCAAAGGCCAGGACGAAGCGCAGCAGCTGGGCCACCGACACCAGCAGGGCGGCCACATAGGTCATGGCGGCGGCGCTGAGCACTTTCCGCGCACCGCCCAGCTCGCTGCCGTCCAGCAGGTGGGCGCTCTCCAGGGTCTGGAGCGCCCGGCGGGAGGCGTTGAATTCCACCGGAAGGGTGACCAGCTGAACCACCACGGCAAGGGAAAAGAGCAGGATGCCCACGGCGAAGAGGGGCTGGATATAGAGTATCATACCCAGGACGATGAAGATCATGGAGAGCTGGGAGCCCAGGTTGCACACCGGGATAATGGCGTTGCGGAGCTTGATGGGGCCGTACCCCACGGCGTACTGCACCGCGTGGCCCGCCTCATGGGCGGCCACTCCCATGGCGGCCACGCTGGCCGAGCCGTACACGCTGTCGGACAGGCGGATGGTGTTGCTGCGGGGGTCAAAGTGGTCGGTGAGATGGCCGGACACCCGCTCAATGCGCACGTCCCGCACGCCGTGGGCCCGCAGAACAGCCTCGGCGGCCTGAGCCCCGGTATAGCCCCGTGCGGAGCGCACCCCGGAATAGCGGCGGAAGGTGGCGCTCACCTTCCACTGGGCGATGGCGGCAATGGCCATGGCGGGCAGCAGCAGCATCCAGTAATAGGGATCATAGTAGAACATGGCGGCCTCCTTTCAGGCGCAGGGGGGGAGAAAATTCGCGTTATCTGGTCAGGGGATTGCCCCGCAGGTAGTCGGCAGCCCTCATCCGCTTTTTTCCGGCGGCCTGGAGCTCCAGGATGCGCAGGATAATACCATCGCCGCAGGCAATGTCGATGCCCTGCTTGCCGGCGGACACCACTGTGCCGGGCCGGGCGGAGGTGGTCTCCCCCGTTACCTGGGTGCGGCAGAGCTTCATGGTATCGCCGGTGATGGCGTCGGTGGTGGCGGCGGGCCAGGGGGACAGACCCCGGACCTGATCGTGGATCTGCCGGGCGGAGCGGCTCCAGTCCACGGGAGAGAGCTCCCGGCTCAGCATGGGGGCCAGAGTGACCTGAACGGGGTCCTGAGGGATACGGCGGGCGGTCCCTGCCCCCAGTTCCTCCACCACCCGGAGCAGCAGCTCCCCGCCCAGGCCGGCCAGGCGGCCATAGAGGGTCTCGGCGTCCTCGTCGGGGTCGATGGGGGTGCGGACCTGGTCGATGATGTCGCCGGCGTCCAGGTCGTGGGCCATGTGCATGATGGTGACGCCGGTCTCCTCATCCCCGTTGAGAATGGCCCAGTTGATGGGGGCCGCGCCCCGGTAGCGGGGCAGCAGGGACGAATGGACGTTGATGCAGCCCTTGGCCGGGTAATTCAAAATCTCGTCGGGCAGGATGCGGCCATAGGCCGCCACCACGATGAGCTCGGGGTCCAGGGCACGGATCTGCTCCAGCGCCGTGCCGTCCCGCAGCTTTGTGGGCTGGAACACAGGGACGCCGTGGGCCAGGGCGCACTCCTTCACCGGAGTGGGAAGGAGCTTCATCCCCCGGTTTTTGGGCTTGTCGGGCTGGCTGAACACGCCCACCACCGAGTGGCCCGCTTCGATCAGTTTTTCCAGAGAGGGCACCGCAAATGCGGGGGTGCCCATAAAAACGATACGCATGTTTTACTCCTGCTCCATCAGTTCGTCCAGCTCCTCGCTGGTGTAAAGCCGTCCCGCGCGCTCGGTAAAGAGGTGGCCGTCCAGATGCTCCAGCTCATGACAGAAGCAGCGGGCCACGATCTCCTCTCCCTCGGCCTCAAACCAGTTGCCGTGGCGGTCCTGGGCGCGGACCCGGGCCCTCATGGGACGCTTCACCACACCCCAGCGGCCGGGGACGCTGAGACAGCCCTCAAAGCCCTCCTGCTCCCCGTCGGTCCACACCAGCTCGGGGTTGATGAGCTCCAGCATCTCGTCGTTCCCGTCCACCACAATGACGGCACGGCGCAGGATGCCCACCTGGGGGGCGGCCAGACCGGCGCCGTTGGCGTTGGCCAGGGTCTCCTTCATGTCGTCCAGCAGATCCCAGAGCCGCTGGTCAAATACGGTATAGGGGCGGCAGACTTTATGCAGAACAGGGTCTTCGCCGGTCAGGATCTTTCTCAGTGCCATGATACTTTCCTCCTAGTCCAGGGGGTTGAGGTCCGCGTAAACGGACACGCCCCGGTTTTTTTTATCGTTCTGCGCGCAGCACAGCAGGTGTCCCACAAGGGCGCGCATGGTCTTGTCGTTTTTCGCGCTCAGCGTCAGGCGGTAGCGGTAGCGGTTGTTGATCTTGGCCACAGCGGCGGGGGCGGGGCCCAGAAGCTGGACAGCGTATCCGCCGTAGGCCGGCTGGCGGAGCCAGTCCTCCAGACTGCGGCGCAGCCGCATGCAGGTCTGGAGCACGGCGCTCTCCTCCCCACCTGAGGCGGTGATGACGAACAGGTCCCGGAAGGGCGGGCAGCCCCGCATCCGCCGCAGCTCGATCTCCTGGGCGTAAAAGGCGTCGTAGTCCTGCCGGGCGGCAGCGGTGATCACGTCGTTATCCGGCGTATAGGTCTGGATGACGGCACGGCCCTTCTTGCCGCCACGGCCTGCCCTTCCCACCACCTGGGTGATGAGGGAGAAGGTCCGCTCGGCGGAGCGGTAGTCGTCCACATAGAGAGAGAGGTCGGCGGCCATCACACCCACCAAAGTCACGTTCTCAAAGTCCAGTCCCTTGGCCACCATCTGGGTCCCCACCAGAATGGGCACCTTTTCTTTCTCAAAGCGGGTGAGCAGGTCCTCATGGCTGTGGGTGGCCGAGACGGTGTCGGCGTCCATCCGCAGTACTTTGACTCCGGGGAACTGCTCCTCCAGCTCCTCCTCCACCCGCTGGGTGCCGGTGCCGATAAAATTGAGTACGCCGCCGCAGGAGGGACAGGCCCCCGGCGCCTTTTCCGAGTGGCCGCAGTAATGGCACATGAGCCGCCCGTTGGCCGAGTGGTAGGTGAGATAGACCGAGCACCGGGGGCAGGTGGGCACCTGGCCGCACTCCCCGCAGGAGAGCATCCGGCTGGCTCCCCGGCGGTTGAGGAACAGGATGCTCTGCTCCCCCCGTTCCAGATTTTCTTCCAGCGCCCGGCGGAGGGGACGGCTCAGGGAGCCGCCGTTGCCGGAGCGCAGCTCCTCCCGCAAATCGGCGATGGTGACCTGGGGCAGCGGACGCTCGTTGTAGCGGTGGGACAGGGTAAAGAGATGATAGACCCCGCTGCGGGCCTGATACATGGTTTCCACCGAAGGGGTGGCCGATCCCAGAACCAGCAATGCGCCGTGCTGGGTACAGCGGTATTTTGCCACGTCCCTGGCGTGGTACTTTGGGACGTTCTCTGATTTATAGCTTCCCTCCTGCTCCTCATCCAGAATGAAGAGCCCGGGGTTCCGCAGGGGTGCGAATACGGCGGACCGGGTGCCGATGACCACCCTGGCCCGGCCGGAGCGCACCCGCTTCCACTCGTCGTAGCGTTCTCCGGCCCGCAGCGAGCTGTGGAGCACGGCGATGGCGTCCCCGAAGTGGGCGGTGAAGATATGGAGCAGCTGGGGCGTCAGAGCGATCTCGGGCACCAGCACCATGGCGCTCTTTCCCCGGTCCAAGGCGGACTGGATCAGGCGGATATAGACCTGGGTTTTGCCGCTGCCGGTGACACCGTAAAGCAGGGCGGCGGCGGGCTTTTCCTGCCGGGCCAGAGCGTCCAGCCCCTCAAAGGCGGACTGCTGTTCCTGATTAAGCACCACCGGGCCGGCCGGCTCCGCCGGCTCGGCTGTCACCCGGCGAAAGACCTCCCGCCGCTCCAGGGTGATGAGTCCGCTCTTCTCCAGCGAGCGCAGGGTGGCCTGGGAGGCTCCGGTGAAATAGCACAGCTCCTTGGAGGACGCCTCTCCGATGGCGGAGAGCAGTTCGATGACGGCGTAGCGCATGGGAGCCGAGCGGCGGCGGGGTGCCACCTGGGCCATGGCGTCCTCCGGCGGAACGGCCAGGGAGGCCACCTGTTCGGTCTTGTCCCCCACGCCCCGTGAAGCACTGGTCTCCAGGGTCAGGATGCCCTGGTCCCGGAGCATTTTCAGCGCCGGGTTGGGATCGCGGGTGCCGAAGGCGGAGCGGATATGCCCTACCTCCGCCCTTCCCCCACCGGCCAGGATCATTTCCACCAGTGACTTTGCGATCTCAGAGCGGCCAGCGGCCTCATAGGCCCGCTCCCGGTCCACACCGGGTGCCAGGCACCAGCTGTCCTGAAGAGAAAAATAGAGCCCGGCAGGCAGCATGGCCCGGGCGGCGTCGTACACGGTGCAGAAATACCGCTCCCGCATCCACAGGGCCAGCTGGACCCCCTCCCGATCCAGCACCGGGTGCTCGTCCAGCTGGGTCAGCACTGGTTTGCATTTGGGAGGCAATGACTGGGCCTCCTCCACCGAGAGCACCAGGCCCTCGGTGCGGCGGTTACCGGCCCCAAAGGGGACCACTATCCGCATCCCGGCGGACAGCGTGGAGCAGAGTTCTTCCGGAACAAGGTAGGTATAGGGCTTGTCGATGGCGTAGGTCGCCGCCGAGAGGGCCACCCGGGCCAGTCTGTATCGCTCCATCCGCCTGCCTCCTAAAATCCCGGAAAAGGCAAGCGTCAGGGCGGTTGCCCCGGCGCTTGCCCTTCGTTTCGTTCTCCTGTTTATTCCTCCGCCTGCACAACAGCCTTACCCTCGGCCACCTCACGAATGGCCAGGGTCACGGGCTTGTCGTCCAGGGAGATCTCATTCATCTCCGCGTCGCTGGCGATCTGTCGGGCCCGCTGGGCCACCACGTTGACCAGCATATAGCGGCTGGGGATCTGTTCAAGCAGCTTATTCATGGGAGGATCGAGCATCATAAAGCAATCAGGCTCCTTCTGTTCAAAATCGAATGGATTTGTTTACACTTCGCTGTACACGTCGCTGACCAGATGGATACGGTTGCGGGTGCGGCAGCTCTCAGCGGTCAGGATGGAGATGATCTCGGCCGCCGCCTCGGACACCTTATCGTTGACCACCATGTAGTCGTAGTTGGGAATCTGCCGGTACTCTTCCCGGGCCTTCTGCAGCCGGCCCTGGATCACGTCCTCCTGGTCGGTGGCCCGGCGGTGGAGACGGCGGGAGAGCTCCTCAAAAGAGGGCGGGATGATGAAGATGAGCACCGCGTCAGGGCATTTTGACCGGACGGTGGCCGCGCCCTGGACCTCGATGTCCAGCAGCACGTCGATACCGGCATTCAGCTTGTCCTGAATGACTTTCAGCGACGTGCCATAGTAATTGCTGACATACTCAGTATATTCCAGAAGTTCGTCCCGGGCGATCATGCCTTCAAACTCCTCCCGGGAGACAAAATTGTAATTCACACCGTGGGCCTCGCCTACCCGGGGCTGCCGGGTGGTAAAGGAGACCGAGAAATAGATGTCGCTCCGCTCGCTGAGCAGCTCGGCGATCACGGTGCTTTTGCCCACGCCGGACGGTCCGGAGAGCACGATGAGCTGGCCCTTGGTCTTTTTCTTTCGTATCATTCCAGTTCCTCCTCCGGCTCCGGCGGGAGCTCTTTTCCGGCAAGGCGGCCCGCCACGGTCTCAGGCTGAAGAGCCGAGAGCACGATGTGGTCGCTGTCCATGATGAGCACCGCACGGGTCCGGCGGCCATAGGTGGCGTCCACCAGACAGCCCCGGTCCCTGGCCTCCTGCACCATGCGCTTGATGGGGGCCGACTCCGGGCTGACAATGGCGATGAGCCGGCCGGCGGAGACCATATTGCCAAAGCCGATATTGATCAGTTTCATCCTGCAGCCTCCGGATCACTCAATATTCTGGATCTGCTCGCGGATCTTTTCGATCTCGCCCTTGATGTCCACCACATAGCGGGCGGTCTCGATATCGCTGCATTTGGAGCCGATGGTGTTGGCCTCCCGGTTGAACTCCTGGATCAGGAAATCCAGCTTCCGGCCCACGGGGCCGCCGCCGGCGAGCATATGCTCCAGCTGGGACAGGTGGCTGCGCAGACGGACGGTCTCCTCGTCCACCGCCACCTTGTCGGCAAAGATGGCCGCCTCCGTGAGGATACGGCTTGCATCGATCTGGGTGTTCTGGAGCACCTCGGTCATCTTGGCCTCCAGCCGGGCACGGTAGTCGGCCACAATGCCGGGGGCGCGCTCCTCCACCTTGCCGGTGAGCCCTGCGATCACGGCGGCACGGCTGCGCACATCCTGTACCAGCTTCTCGCCTTCCCGGAGGCGCATGGCGTCAAAATCCTGTAGGGCCATCTCCAACACGGAGCAGATGTCTCCGGACATGACTTCCAGGTCCTCCTGGGTCTTTTCCACCAGGAACACGTCAGGGAACCGGGAGAGCACGGAAACCGAGATATCATCCTTCAGGCCGTAGGCGTCCCGCAGAGCACACAGGGCGTTATAGTATCCGTCTGCCATAGGCCGGTTGAGCGAGATGCTCACATCCCCGTTTTCCGACGGACCGATGGAGACGAACACATCCACCTTTCCCCGGGAGATGTGGGCCTGAACCATGCTTTTGATCGCGTCCTCCGCAAATACGTAGATGCGGGGCAGTTTGACGGTGCAGTCCAGATAGCGGTTGTTCACCGAGCGCAGCTCCACCGTGATGGCGCGGCCGTGGAGTACAGCTTCTCCCCTGCCGTAGCCGGTCATACTCTTGATCAAAGAGCGTCCCCTCATTTCTCTTCAGAATAGGTCTGAACCATCTTCAGACCGAGGTCATCTAATTATTATACCATGCTTTTTCCTGTTTGAAAAGGGATCATTTCCGAAGGTTGCGGTCGATCCGCGCGATATAGAACGCGATCACCTGTGAAAACCCGGCGTCGTAAAGCACAAACACCAGGTTTCCGGCCAGATATACCAGCCAGCTCCGGTCCAGCGCCCCCGGCAGCATGGGAGCGATCAGGCCCCGAAGGCCGAACCAGAGCACCGTCAGCGCCAGATTGAAAAAGCCCAGCTTGCAGAAAAGGCCCGCCCACCGGGAGCGAAGGCGTTCGGCCAGGGATTTCACCACGGAATAGGGCCCGAAGAAGAGCAGATAGAGCACCGCGCAGCTCTTGTTGGGCAAGAGCAGGAGTCCCAGAACTCCGGCTGCGGCGCAGCAGAGCAGACCGGAGCGGGGCCCGCCGCAGGAGACCACTGCCGCGGCCGGCACCAGCCCGGCCAGGGCGGTAAGACCCAGCCGCCCGGAAGGAGCGGCAGCGGCCAGATACAGGAGGGCCAACGACAAAGCCGCAAGCACCGCAGTCAGGGCGGTCCTTCCGGTCCCTCCGGACGATACGCGGGACACGGATCAATACCCCCCGCAGCCGCCGCACAGGCAGTTGAGGCAGAGCAGGCTGGTGCAGCAGTCGCAGGAATCCGCGCCGCCGTAAGTGGCATAGGGGCGGTAGGCCTGTCCGCCGTTCTGCATCATGGCCAGGGCCTGACGGTATTCGCCGTTGGTGGGGTCCAGCCGGCAGGCCATCTGGTAGTGCTGCATGGCCTCGTCCAACCAGCCCTTGCGGTAGGCGATGCTGCCCATCAGAAAATGCCACTCGCCGTTCTGGGCAGGGGCCGTCCGTAAAAGCTGTTCAGCCCGGCCCAGATCCCCCAGGTTGATGGCCTGACGGGCCTGCTGATACACGCTGCCGCCGCCGGAATAGCTCTGCTGCCGGGTATAGCCGGCGCTCTGCCCGCCCGTCTGGTAGGAGGCGCCGCCGGTACGGCCCCCGGCGCGCTGCTTGGTGATCTGGTCATAGGCCTCGTTGATCTGCTTCATCTTCTCCTCTGCCAGATCAGCCAGAGGGTTGTTCTGATAGTTGTCGGGGTGGTATTTGCGGGCCAGCTCCCGGTAGGCTTTTTTCACCTCGGCGTCGCTGGCGCTGGGGTCCACGCCCAGCACCTGGTAAGGATCGGTCATAGGTCCATTCTCCTGTTATGCTTCATTTTCTTCCAGCAGCCGTCAAATACCATGCGTTCCACCGCCGGAAGGCCCAGATAGATGATATTTTCGAGAACACCCCGCCAGGCGCCCCGGTCCAGCAGCTCCAGAGCGGAGCCGGCCAGATTGCGGGAGTGGCGCAGCGTGGTAAGCACATCCTCCCGGTGCGCCGCTGCCCCATCTGGAAAGCGGGCGGCCACCGGGTTGTAGTTCCCCTGCTCCAGATCCTCCTCCAGATCGTCCCAGGCGTCCACCAGATAGATCCAGCGTCCCACATGGTAGAGAAGCTGTTCCACAGCCCGGTCCCGTCCGCTGTTCCCGGTGGCCGGGGCGGCGGCGCTGAGGAGACAGGCAAAGGCGTCGGCCGGCCGGTCCAGAGAGGGACAGTTCTCTTCCTCCAACTGGTGGAGCCGGGCAAGGCAGTCCTCCACCGTGCGGGCGTATTCGGGCCGGGCCCGGGCAGCCCGCCGGTAAGCGGGGGTGAGCAGCAGGACCAGCAGGCGGGCACCCTGCCGTTTCCAGAAGCTTCCGTCCAAAATGCCGTCCCGCAGCTTCCAATAGGTCAGGATTACGCTTTCATCAGCCGCCAGATCCATACCCGGGTGGACGGCGGTGCAGTCCCGCTTCCGGCACCACAGCCGGGCCGGGCAGCGGCACCGGGACAGCTCCGGCCGGGGGTCCGGCGGCAGCAGCAACATGGCCAGAAAGGTGAAGTCATAATTGAGGAACATCCGGGCCATCAGTCCCATGCGCCGCCCCATGGCGTCGCACACGCCGCAGTAGGCCGCCCGGTAGTACTTCCACTCCTTCACCTTCAGCTCGTCACGCACCGGTCTCACATATCCGAACATGGTCAGGGTTTCAGGACGTCGGTGATGCGGAAGGAAGTCAGACGGCGGCGCTTGACCACGCCGTTGACGAACACGGCCAGGGCCACGCCCATGGCAAAGCCCAGGACGCCCAGGGCCACAGCGATACTGTCGGTATGGGCCAGGTACTGCCCGATGAAATAGAGTACGAAAAAGAGAAGTAGCGGCACCATATAGACCACCGCGGCGATCCCCAGGATCTGGCTGGATTCGCTCTCCACCCGTACCAGGTCACCGGGCACCGCGCCCACATAATTGGACGCAGCGGCCTTCACCTCCATCTGGACCAGCATCTCACTGCAGCCGCCGCATTTGGAGCAGTCATGCCCACAGGCACTCTTGCGCTGTACCGCGATCTGGGCTACTTGGGTATTGATCAGTCTGTTTACTTTTGCGGTGTGTTCCATAAACACCTGGTGTACCGGGACCGGCCCGAACGGCCCGGACCCGGATCAATCATCCGTTGCGTTTGATATTGACGACGATGTTGTAGTCGCCGCCGACCACGCCCACATCGCTGCTGCCGTTCAGGTATACCTTGACGGGGATGGTCTGATTTCCTGAGGCGGCCCCTTTCAGATCGGCCACGATGCTGATCTGAGAGGGGATCACGGCGTTGACGGCCTCCTCTTCTCCCCGGATCTGGACCAGGCGGGACTGGGTCACAGGCTGTACGGTGCAGCCCTCCGGCTGGTTGATGAACTCGATGTTGTCCACCTCCAGGGTCCGTGTGGTCAGACCGCTGATCTTCACAGTGACGGTAGCCTCAGTAATGCCGCTCACGTTCTCCAGCGAGGTGTTGAGCTGGATGGGGAAGGTGAAGGTATCCTGGCTGAACACCTTGTAGAGTTCCACCTGGCCCAGGGACAGTTCCTTGATGCCGTCCAGAGCCTCCTCGCTGCCCGAGACCATGATGCTCCTGGGCTCGATCTCGACGCGGGCATTGGACTCCCGGGCGCCGCCGCCCTCCACGATCTCCACCGTGAGGGGGATCTCCTTCAGCTTGACCACGGGCAGAGTCACATAGACCGAGTCCACATTGGTCTCCAGTTTGAGAGCTTTGGTATCCAGTATCGAGCCGTCAAAACCCACCAGCTGGATGGGCCGCTCACCGCTGTAAGTCTCCTGGAGCTCGTCCTCCTGAGAGACCACCACCTGGGCGTAATCCACCAGCTTGACCGCATCTTCCTCGCCGCTGACCGTGACAGCGCCGGGGGTGATGGAGAATTCGCCGGCCTGGAAGCCCTCGGCCACCTCACCGTTGAACACGCCCCGCACTTCTATCTCCCGGTCGCTGCGGCGGGCCACTGTGTATTTGATGTTCTGGTCGCCGGAGGCACTGACAATGCTCACACTGCTGATGCTGGCGCGGGAAATGTTGGAGGGGTAGATGATGCTGCTGTAGCCGGAGGACTGGCTGCCCGGTCCGGTGATGTTGGATACATCTACGGTCACACTGATGTTGTCTTTGCTCAGCTTGGTGAGCACTTTCCACGGGGCCCGGATCTTCAGTGTCACCTTCTGCTCGGCGCCGTCGGTGATCATCAGCCCCCGCTCCTCCAGACGCTCCACACCGGTAAAGACTACAGGTACGCTGTATGTGCTCTCGTCTTCCTGATTCAGGTCGCTGCCCACATAGAGCCACAAAAAGATGGCCAGCAGCACGGACAGGGCGATATAGAGCGCTTTATTCTCCTTCTTCTTCTCCATCACCGTTTCCTCCCTTCCGTCCTCTGATCAGTCCGAACAGCCTGAACTTCTGGCTGTCCGTTTCTTCCTTCAGGGGCATCAGCTCATTGCGCAGCAGGCGGTCCAGGGTCTCGGGGGCCAGATGCCGCTTCAGCATGCCGCCCACTGCCACCGAGATGGAACCGGTCTCCTCTGAGACGATGGCTACCACCGCGTCGGAATGTTCGCTGGCGCCGATGCCGGCCCGGTGCCGCATGCCCAGGTCCCGGGAGAGGTTCACGTTTCCCGACAGGGGGAGCACGCAGCCTGCGCCCACAATGCGCCCGTTGCGGACGATGACCGCACCGTCATGGAGGGGCGCCTTGTTCCAGAACAGGTTTTTCAGCAGCTCGCTGCTCACCGAGCAGTCCAGCGCGGTGCCGGTCTTGATGGCGTCGTCGAAAAGGTTCTTCCGCTCAAAGACCATCAGCGCGCCGGTCTTGCTCTTGGACAGAGCGGCATAGGCCTCCACAGTCTGCTGGATGGCGTGTTCGATCTCATCCGGCGCTTCCGTGTGGGCGAACACGTCGCCAAGGCGGCTGCTGCCCATCTGCTCCAGAAATTTGCGGATCTCCGGCTGGAACAGGATAACAAGCGCCAGAACACCCCATTCCACCATTTTCCCAAGGAAAAAATTGACGGTGCTCAGCTGCAGCAGCGACGAGGCCCACAGAGCTGCCAGAATAAGCATAACGCCCTTGGCTACCTGCCCGGAGCTGCTCCGCCGTACCAGAAGGATCAGCTTGTAGATGATGAAGGCCATGATACCGATGTCAATGATATCGGTAATATGCACCAGTCGAAGATAATTCAGGGACCACTGCAAAAACTGATAGATATGTTCCATTTCCAACGTCTCCCCCATGCGCCCGGAGCTGGGGCAGCCCCGTGTCAGCCGGCATTTCGCAAACGAAATACGCCCACTCTTTAACTCATTTATTATACTGGTTTTCCGCTGTATTGGCAATAAGAAAGGAGATTAAACTTCTCTGAACATTTTGTGAATACCCCGGAACGCAGACAGGACCGCGTTTTGTTCCCGCGAGCCGTCATTCGCCCGGAAGATCAAAGCGTCAGACATTGTGCCCGGGATGCCGCGTCCTGGTGCGGGACAGCAAACAGGGGCGCGGCGGATGCTCCGCCGCGCCTGCTCTCATGAAGTAATACGGCCCAGGGCCGCCGCCAGCTGCCGTACCTCGCCCCCGGTATTGAAGACGGAGAAACTGGCGCGCACGGTTCCGGTATCAAAGGTACCGGCGGTGCGGTGGGCCAGCGGCGCACAATGGAGCCCCGCCCGCACTGCGATATCCCGTCCGGCCAGGGCCTCCCCCACGGCCTCGCAGTCCATTCCCTCCACCCGGAAGGACAGGACGCCGGCCTGATGGGCCAGAGTGGGCCCGGCGAATACCGTGACCCCCGGCAGGGCGGACAGGCGCGCGGCCGCCATGGCGGTCAGCCCCTCCTCATGGTCCCGGATCCGCTGGATTCCGGTGCGCTCCAGAAAACGGAGCCCTTCCAGAAGCCCGGCGATCCCCGCCATGTTGTGGGTACCGGCCTCCAGGCGGTCGGGCAGGAAATCCGGCATCTCTGTCAGCGCGGAGGCGCTTCCGGTCCCGCCCTCCAGTACGGTGGATACCTCCTCCCGGCCGCAGAGCAGCAGGCCGGTGCCCTGGGGGCCGTAGAGCCCCTTGTGCCCGGGCATGGCGATGAAGGCCGCACCCAGCGCCTCCATGGATACGGGAAGGACGCCGGCGGACTGGGACGCATCCAGCACAAATGGGACGTTTCGTTCCCGGCAGATCGCCGCGATCCCCTCCACCGGAAGGATATAGCCAAACACATTGGAAACGTGGGTACAGACTACCGCCGCCGTCCCGGGCGTCACCGCCCGCTCAAACTGCTCCAGCATGGCCTTCGGCTGAAAGAGCGGCGCCTGAATTGCGGTGGTATTGGCGCCCAGCGCGTTCAGGGGACGGGTCACGGCATTGTGCTCATAGCCCGAGATGACCACCCGGTCCCCCGGCCTTACCAGTGTTTTGATGGCAATGTTGAGGGCATGTGTGGCATTGAAGGTAAAAATAACACGGCCCGGGTCTTCCATCTCAAACAATTTGGCCGCCAGGCTCCGGCACCGAAAGGCGGTGTCGGCCGCCAGAGAGGCCGGACGGTGACCGCCCCGGCCGGGTGTGGCCATATGCTGGATGGCGTAAGAAGCCGCCCGCGCCACCGCGGGCGGCTTCTGGAGCGTGGTGGCCGCACTGTCCAGATAGATCATAGCAGCACCTCTTTGTAGCTTCCGTCGCTGGTCGTTACGAATACGCGCTTGGGGCCCAGCCCGGCCCGCTTCAGCGCGGCGAGGGCGTTGGCCAAGTTCTGTTCGGAGACCTTGACTGAATAGCCGCACCCTTCCCCGGCAATTGCCTGGGGAGAGCGCAGGATATGGCCGACGATGCCTGCCCGCTCCAGGGCGGAAGCCGTCCGCTGGGCGTGGGTCAGGGAACGGCACAGGATAAGATAATAGACCATGTTGAAACGCTCCTCTCGCCACAGATTATGCCGCGGACAGGGCGGGTGTGCAAAAAAACAGCCTGCGGCGGAAGGAAAAATTCCTCCGCCCCAGGCCATCTTTTCTCCTGCATGCTTATACTTCCTCCAGCAGGGCCACTGCATGGGCGGCCATGCCCTCCCCCGCGCCGGTGAAGCCCAGGCCCTCCTCGGTGGTGGCCTTCACATTGACCCGGTCCTCCCCCACGCCCAGATGGGCGGCCAGGTTGGCCCGCATCTGCGGGATATGGGGAGCCAGCCTGGGACGCTGGGCCAGGATGGTGGCGTCCACATTGCCCACCCGGTATCCCCGCTCCGAGAGCATCTCCATCACCCGGTCCAGCAGGAGCAGGCTGTCCGCCCCCTCATAGGCCGGGTCGGTATCGGGAAAGGCGTGTCCGATGTCCCACAGGCCGGCCGCCCCCAGCAGGGCGTCCATCACCGCGTGGGTGAGGACGTCGGCGTCCGAATGGCCCAGGAGGCCCTTTTCCCACGGGATGTCCACCCCGCCCAGGATGAGCCTGCGGCCGGTGGTGAGCCTGTGTACGTCATATCCGTGTCCGATCCTCAATTCCGCTCCCTCCAGTCCAGCAGCGCCTCGGCAAGGACCATATCCTCCGGCGTGGTGATTTTCAGATTCATATAGTCCCCCTCGGTGAGGGAGACCTTCATGCCCATGCGCTCCACGGCGGAGCAGTCGTCGGTGAGCTCGGCGCCCTCCTCCAGCGCCCGGGCCAGCGCCCCCCGGATCAGGTCGGCGTCAAAAACCTGGGGAGTCTGGACCGCGAAGAGTTCGGAGCGGTCAGGGGTGGACTCCACCACATGCCCTACCGCCCGCTTGATGGTGTCCTTCACCGGTACGGCAGGGGCGGCGGCTCCGGTCTCCTCCGCGCGGGCGATGACCGCGTCCAGCAGGGCCTGGCTCACCAGGGGACGGGCACCGTCGTGGATGGCGATAAGAGCGGCATCGGGGTCGGTCTCCCGGATGCCCCGGAGCACCGACTCCGCCCGGCTGGCGCCTCCCACCACCACCCTGGTCACCTTTTCCAGGGCGGCGTCCCGGCAGAGCTGGCTGATGGGCACGATCAGATCCTCCCGGGTGACCACCACGATCTCGTGGATCCGGGGGCAGGCGTCCAGCGCGCGCAGGGTGTGCAGGAGCAGCGGCACGTCCCTCAGGGGAAGCAGGATCTTGTCCTGCCCCTCCATACGGGAGGAGGAACCGGCCGCGGGGACCACTGCGGAACAGAAGGCACTCTCCGCCCGGTCCCGCCGGAACAGACGCTTGAGCCATTGGGCCATATGTATTCTCCTCTTTTCTTACGAAAAAGGAGCCCGAAGGCTCCTCTTATCCGATATCATGCCAGGTCAGACGCAGTGCGAAACACCGCTGTTCAGTCTAGCGTTATTATAGCATGTCTCTATTCTATTAGGCAAGGGCGGTATTGATGCGCGCCTCCACATCTTCATAGCTGGAATTCTGGGAGAGAACGATCTCAGAGATCAGGATCTGCTTGGCCGAGTGGAGCATCTTCCGTTCCCCGGTGGACAGGCCCCGCTCCCCATCCCGCACGGACAGGCTCTTGATGACCCGTGCCACCTCCAGCAGGTCTCCGCTCTTCAGGCGCAGCATGTTCTCCCGGTAGCGCCGGTTCCAGTTCTGGGTGGTATCCACCTCGATTTCCGGGAATGCTGCGATGATGCGCTCCGCCTCCTGCTCATCCACCACCGGCCGTACCCCGATCTCGCCGCAGCTCTGGACCGGGATCATTACCAGCATGCCGCCCATGGGTAGTTTGAGGATATAGTACTCCCGCACGACTCCATTGACCTTTTTCTGTACGATGCTGTCTACGATACCGGCGCCATGCATCGGATGGACAATCTTATCTCCTACCTGAAACATTACTCCCACCTCCCGGAAGCGACTTTGAGCCGTTAACTGTTTCCTACTTCCAAATACATTAAGTATTATACCTGCTTTTATGCTGTTTTGCAAGCAAAATGAAGGTAAAAAACCGTGGAGTCCGGGATATTGTTTCTGTTTTCGCTACTATCGGGCCCCGCACAGCGGGTAAGGAGCGCCGCCGTACCGCGCCGGCACAAAAAAACAGCCCGCTTCCCCGGAAGCGGGCTGTTTCATACTGATCGAAGCGGAAGAGAGCGGATTACTCCTCAGTACCCTCGTCCTCGCTCTTGCCATCCTCCAGCAGGGCGCGGATGGACAGGGAAACCTTCTTGTTTTCAAAGTCGATGTCGGTGATCTTCACGTCCACCATCTGGCCCTCGGACAGGACGTCGCCGGGCTTGTCGATGCGGTGGTCGGCGATCTGAGAGATGTGGATCAGGCCGTCCACGCCGGGAACGATCTCGGCAAAAGCGCCGAAGGTCATCAGCTTGACCACCTTCACGTTGGCCACGGAGCCCACGTCGTAGGTGGAGGTGAACTTGGCCCAGGGATCCTCGGTGCGGTCCTTCATGCCCAGGGAGATCTTCTTCTTCTCCTTGTCGGCGGAGATGACATAGACCTCGACGGTGTCGCCCACCTTGACCACCTCGGAGGGGTGCTTGATGCGGCTCCAGGACAGCTCGGAGATGTGGACCATGCCGTCCACGCCGCCGATGTCAACGAAAGCGCCGTAGGAAGTCAGGGACTTCACGGTACCGGTGTAGCGCTTGCCGTCCTCGATGTTCTCCCAGACCTCGGCAGCCTTGGCGGCGCGCTCCTCGGCGGCGACGGCGCGGATGGAGCCCACCACACGGCGGCGGGCGCGGTTGACCTCGGTGATGCGCAGGCGGACGTGCTGCTTGACCAGCTCGGTCATGGCGGCATCGCGGGGCAGACCGGTCTGAGAGGCGGGAACGAACACGCGGACGCCCTTGACGCTCACGACCACGCCGCCCTTGTTCTCCTCGGTGACCACACCCTCGACCACGGTGTGATCCTCCTTGGCCTGCTCGATATCGTCCCAGCTCTTGACGGTATCCAGGCGCTTCTTGGACAGGGTGACCACACCCTCCTGATCGTTGACACGCATGACGTAGGTCTCGATCTCGTCGCCTACCTTCACGATGTCCTCGACCTTTACAGTGGGATCGTCGGTGAGCTCAGACACCGGTATGTAACCGGCGTGCTTGGTGCCCAGGTCGACGTAGATCTCAGTCGGCGTAATGCCAGTAACGACGCCGGTAACCTTCTCCCCTGTATTTAAAGTTTTGATCGACTTCTCCAGCATTTCAGCAAAGGATTCCTCGATCTCCATGTTTTCTGCGCTCATTTTGTCATAGACCTCCTTTATAATCCACCCGGGCGTAGACGCACCCGCGGTGATTCCTATAGAAGCCTTCCCGTACAGGTTGGAAGGTTCCAGTTCCTCTGCGCGTTCGATCCAGAGGACCTGCGGACAGAGAGCCGTGCACAGTTCAGTCAGGCGCCGGGTGTTGGAGCTTTCGCGCCCGCCGATGACGATCATGGCGTCACTTTGGGACGCCAACGCCTGGGCCTCACTTTGCCGTTTGCACGTAGCATCACATATTGTATCAAAAATTTTTAAATTTGTACACTGTTTTTTTGCTTTTTCTATGCACGAATTCCATTTGGCCTGGGTAGAGGTGGTTTGGGACACCATCGTGATGGGGATATCCGGCCCCTCTGGCAGCCCGGAAAGCCACTGTTCCAGGGCCTCCGGCCCTTCCAGCACCACCGCGCGGCGGCACCAGCCCGCAATGGCCCGCACCTCCGGGTGGGACGGCGTGCCGATGATAACGGGCTGCCGTCCCTCTTCCTCAGCCTGGGCCACGATGCGGTGGATGCGGGTGACGTTGGGGCAGGTGGCATCGATAACCGGATTGCCCCGGGCGGCCAGGGCGTCGTATACCGCTTTTCCCTCCCCATGGGAGCGGATGATCACCGCCGCCCCTTCAGGGGCCTCCTCCGGGGAAGAAATCACGCCCACGCCGGCCTGCCGCAGCCGGTCGATGACGCTGCTGTTGTGGATGATCTGTCCCAGCATCACGCAGGGGCGGCCGGAGGCGGCAGCCTCCTCCGCCATCTTCACCGCCCGCTTGACGCCGTAGCAGAAGCCCGCCGATCCGGCCAGCGTAACGCGGCTCATTGTGCAAGCTCCCGCAGCGCGCGGATGCGGTCCATCAGATCGGCGGTGATAGCCTCGTACTCCTCAGGCGTTCCTTTACGGGAGGCCACCTGGGGCATGTAAGGCTCGCCGATGACCACGGGGGTCCGCCGGAACCAGGGCTTTTTCTCTGGTACGTACACAGGCAGGATGGGAACGCCGCAGCGCACGGCCAGCATGGCGGCCCCCGCCTTGGGATGGCTCACCTCTCCCCTGCTCTCCCGGACCCGGGTACCTTCGGGGAAAAGAAGTACCTTTTCTCCGCTGCGCAGGAACTTCATTGCGGTCTTGACGGCGGCCACATCGGTCTTTTCCCGCTCCACGCCGAACACACCGGCCTTGCCCAGGACCCAGCCCACCACCGGCACCCGCATCAGTTCGGCCTTGGCCATGGCCCGGAGCTGGTTTTTCAGCCGGAAGGCAAAGGCCAGAAAGAGCGGATCGCTCATGGCGGTGTGGTTGCAGCACACCATGGCCGCCCCTTCCGGGATGTGCTCCCGGCCGATGACCTTGCCGGGATGGACCAGATTGAAGAACGGAAATACCAGGCAGTAAACAAAGATATACCAGCCTCTCATGCGCCCACTCCCTTTCTCGCCACGTCCAGCAGGAGACGGAAGCTCTCCTCCAGCGTGTTCCCGGTGGTATCCACAGCCACGGCGTCCTCCGCCTGGCGGAGAGGCGCGGCGGCACGCCGGGTATCCCGCTCATCCCGGGCGATAATGTCCCTGAGGACCGTATCGAAATCCACGTCGTTCCCCCGCTCCCGCAGCTCCTCATAGCGGCGCCGGGCCCGGTCCTCCGCTGTGGCGGTGAGGAAGATCTTCACATCGGCGTCAGGCAGGACCACCGTGCCGATGTCCCGCCCGTCCATGATGACATTCTGCCGCCGGGCCAGGTCCCGCTGCATCTCCATCAGGAAAGCGCGCACCTCCGGGATGGCCGACACCGCCGAGGCGTAATGGGACACCGCCGGCTCCCGGATGGCGGCGCTCACGTCCTCGCCGTCCAGATACATGTGCTGCAGGCCGTCCCCGCCGTGGCGCAGGTCGATGCGGATCTGCTCCAGCAGCTCCACCACCCTGCCGCTGTCCTCCGGGGACACTCCCCGGCGCAGGGCGGCCAGACCCAGGGTGCGGTAGATGGCCCCGGTATCCACGTAGAGGTAGCCCATAGCCTGGGCCACCCGGCGGGCCAGGGTGCTCTTCCCTGCGCCGGAGGGTCCGTCAATGGCAATGCTCTTAAAACCCATGGTCAACAAGCTCCTTCTTCCAACAGGGATTGGGCGGCGGCCGCTCCGGCCGCCCGGCCGGTGGACCAGGCGATCTGAAGATTGAAGCCGCCGGTATAGGCGTCCACGTCCAGTACTTCCCCGGCCAGGTAGAGGCCGGGCGCCTTTTTGGACGCCATGGTATGGGGGTCCACCTCTGACACCTTCACGCCGCCGGCGGTGATGATGGCCTCCTCAATGGGCCGGGGGCCGGCGATATCCACCCGGAAGCACTTGAGCAGCTCCAGCAGCCGCCGGCGCTGGACCCGGGTGACCGAGTTGGCCTTGGTCTCACCCGGGATACCGGAAAGCTCCACCATCACCGGGATCATCAGCCGGGGCAGCAACCCCTCCAGCACATGGTCAAAGTCCCGGTTGGACTGTTCGGCCAGGTCCCGCAGCAGCCGCTGGTCCAGCTTCTCCTCGTCCAGGGCGGGCTTCAGGTCCAGCAGCACGTGGTAGCGGTCCTTCTCAAAGTCCCGCATGTGGGCGCTGGCGCTGAGGATCAGCGGGCCGGACAGGCCGAAGTGGGTGAAAAGCAGCTCGCCCTGCCCGGCATATACCACCTTTTTCTTCTGATTGCGGACCTTGACAGCCACGTTGCGCAGAGAGAGCCCCTGCATCCGGCGGCACAGATCCCCCTCAGCCACCAGAGGCACCAGCGAGCCCCTGGGCGGCAGGATGGTGTGCTCCAAAGCCGCGGCCATGGCGTATCCGTCCCCGGTGGAGCCGGTCAGCGGATAGGAAGCCCCGCCGGTGGCCAGGATCACCACCCGGCCGGCATAGGACCCGTGCTCACAGCGGACGCCGGTGACCCGGCCCTCCCCATCGGTGAGCAAAGCCTCAGCCCGGTCCTCCACCAGCTCCACCCGGGCGCGGCGCAGCGCCATGAACAGGGCGTCGATGATGTCGGCGGCCTTGTCCGAACACGGGAACACCCGGTTGCCCCGCTCGGTCTTGAGTGGGACGCCAAGGCCCTCAAAAAACGCCTTCACCTCTTCCGGCGGGAAGCGTGTGACGGCGCTGGTGAGAAATTTGCTGTTGCGGGGCACGTTCTGAAGGACCTCGGCCGCAGGGCAGTCGTTGGTCACATTGCACCGTCCCTTGCCGGTGATATACAGCTTGCGGCCCACCTTCTGGTTGCGCTCCAGCAGCAGCACTGAGCAGCCGCGCTCCGCGGCGGTGAGGGCGGCCATCATCCCGGCCGCCCCCGCGCCGATCACGATCACATCTGTCAAAGGCTCTCTCTCCTTTGCGGGGAAGCTCATACCTCGTCTTCCGCCTTCTCGTAGACGTCATACTCATCCCAGATCTGCTCCAGCGCGCTGAAGGTCTGGGACAGGTCGCTGTTTTTCCGCCGGCCCACGGCCACGATCAGGGCGTTGACCAGGCTCAGCGGGGCCACCAGCGAGTCCACGAAGGAGGCCATGTCACTCTTGGCCATCAGGGTGTGGGTGGCCATGGCGGTGAGGGGGGACGCCTCGCTGTCAGTGATAGCCACCACCTGGGCCCCCCGGTCCCTGGCAAAGTGCATGGCCTTCACGGTGCGGCTGGAATAGCGGGGGAAGCTGATGCCGATGACCACGTCCTGAGGGCCCACCCGCAGGAGCTGCTCAAAGACCTCGCTCACCGACGTGCTGTGGACCATCACCACGTTCTCGAAGATCAGATTGAAGTAGAAGCCCAGAAAACTGGAAAGGGCGGCGGCTGAACGCACCCCCAGGATATAAATCTTCCGGGCGCCCACGATGGCGTCCACCGCCCGGCCGAAGCTCTCCCGGTCCACCTCTTCCAGCGTCATACGGATCTTCTCCACGTCGGACTGCATCACCATGGACAGGATATCCTGGTTTCCGATGCGGTCGTTGGAGACCTCGATGCGCTGTATGGAGGTGAGCTTGTTGCGGATCATCTCCTGCAGGGCCTTCTGCATGGCGGGATAGCCGTCATAGCCCAGTTCTGCGGCAAAACGGACCACGGTGGACTCGCTTACATTCACCGTTTTGCCCAGCTTGCTGGCGGTCATAAAGGCGGCCTTGTCATAGGATTCCAAAATAAAACGGGCGATCAGCTTCTGGCCCTTTGAGAAGGTATTCATATTGGCCTGTATCACAGACAGGATATCTTTCGGCATGCGGGAACATCCTCCTGGTCACTTGCCCATAGGGCATTTTTCATTCCATATCATCATAGCGGGATTGGAGGAAAAATGCAAGCCCTGATTGCAGGAATTGCGTGATACCCAGCTCCGCCGGGATCAGTCCCGGTACAGTGAGCGGATCTCGTCCTCCGTCAGCGGACGCCAGCGGCCCGGCTTCAGGCCGCCCAGCTCCACGGTACCCTCCCGCACACGGCACAGGCGGCGCACACGGAGACCGGCCAGGGCACACATCCGCCGCACCTGCCGGTTGCGTCCCTCGTGAATGATGACGGACAGCAGGCTCTCTCCGCCATCCCGCCCCAGCAGCTCCACCCGGGCGGGATGGAGCGCCACACCGTCCAGCTCCATGGGTCCCCGCAGGATCGGGATCGCCCGGTCGGCATCCCCGGTGACAAGGACGTGGTACTCCTTTTCCACCTCATGACTGGGGTGGATCAGGCGGTTGGTCAGCTCTCCGTCGTCGGTGAGCAGCAGAAGGCCCTCCGAGTCCAGGTCCAGACGGCCCACCGGCCATACCCTGGTCCCGCAGTCCCGGACCAACTGGGCCACCGTGGGGCGTCCCTTCTCATCGGAGAGGGTGGTCACATACCCGCGGGGCTTGTGGAGCATGAGATAGGTACGCTTTTCCGTCCGGCGCAGGGGCTTCCCGTCCACCTCGATCCGGTCCCGCTCCGGGTCGGCCCGGTCGCCCAGGCGGGCAAGCCGGCCGTTCACCCGCACCCGGCCGGCCTCTATGTACGCCTCGGCCGTCCGGCGGGAGGCCACCCCCGCCGCGGACAGGATCTTTTGCAGCCGTTCTTCCAAACGCAAGTCCCTCCTGTTCTCGGTGCGCAAGCAGGAGACCGGTCGGAACAGGCCGGTCTCCTTGGTCGGTTCTTTCAAATTCTCTCCTGCGGGAGCAAAAGCGCCCACATTGCAGATGCGCAGGCCGCCTCCCCGCCGCCCAGCAACCGGGAGAGCAGTCCCCCGCCCCGGGCCCGGTCGTCGGCAGCGCTCCTGCTGTAGACCAGGTAGGTCTCCCCCACCGTCTCGCCGTCCACCGAGAACCGGAGCTGCCCGGCAATGGCGCCCCGCTCCACCGGGGCCTCCGCCCGTTCCGGCAGGATGACCTCTACCTTCACCCGTTCCTGGGCCGTCAGCGGGTAGCGGACGTCGGAATAGACCTCCACCGGGATAAAGCGATTGAGACTCCCCTCCAGCGGCAGCATACGGAATTCCTTCCCCGCCCGGGCCAGCAGAGTACTGGGATAGGTTTCAAAGCCGTAATCCAGCAGGGCGGCATGGTCATTCCAGTCGTCCCGGTCAAAGAGGGTCACAGCGATGAGCCGCTGCCCGTCCCGTTGGGCACAGGACACCAGAGTCCGCCCGGCCTTTTCGGTATAGCCGGTCTTCATGCCGATGCAGCCCTCATACCGCCAGAGCAGCTTGTTGTGGTTGACCAGGGTCCGGCCAGCCACGGTGATGCTCTTGGTAGACATGATCTCCACCAGTTCCTCATGCTCCAGCACCGCCCGGGCCAGCGCCGCCATATCCCGGGCGGTGGAGTAGTTGTCCTCATCCTGCAGTCCGTTGGGATTGGAGAAATGGGTGTGTTCCATCCCCAAATCCGCGGCCCGCCGGTTCATCCACCCCACGAAGGTCTCCACGTCCCCGGCGCAGCCGCCGGCGATGGCCACCGCCGCATCGTTGCCCGAGGAGAGCATCAGGCCGCAGAGCAGCTCCCGCAGGGTCAGCTGCTCCCCCGCCTTCAGATACATGGAGGAACCCTCTATACCGGTCCACTCCCGGCGGATGGTAAAAACGGCGTCCAGCTCGGGGGTGGATTCCACCGCCACCAGGGCGGTCATCAGCTTGGTGGTACTGGCGATGGGTCTCTCTTCCCCGGCGTTGTGGGCATAGAGCACCCGGCCCGAATCCGCGTCCACCAGAATGGCCGACTGGGCGGATATGGCGGGACCCGCGGCCAGAGCGGGCGCCGTCCCGGTCAGCAGGAGCAGGGACAACAGCGTTCCCCAGACGCGTTTCATACCTCATCACCTCAGACAAACGGATGGTGAGAGTATGTCCCATGTTCCGGCGGATTATAATCAAAGAAGTTCAAAAGGAACAAACGCGCCCATTGAAACATGATTTGTTATGTTTCAGCTTCTGTGGTGATACTACAGCTTATCTCAGAAAGACCCGGTCTCCTCCGCCTTTTTGGCCTTCTGCTGGTCGATAAATCCGGTGACCTTGTCCACCAGCTCAGGCACCATCTCCACCACCCGGTCCACGGTATTGCCTGCCGGCGGGTCCACCGGCAGCAGGCGGACCGAGTCTCCCTTGACGATGAGAAAAGACATGGGCGTGATCTTCACGCTGGCCCCGCCTCCGCCGCCGAAGGCATTCCCGGCGTCCGGCTTCTGCTGTTTGGTGGCGAAATCGCTGCCGCCGGTGGCAAAGCCCACGCTCACCTTGGACACCGGGATAATGGTGATGCCCTGGGTTTCGATGGGCGTGCCGATGACGGTGTTCACGTCCACCATCTCGCGGATCTTCTGCATAGTCGTGCTCATCAGGTCGCCGATGGGGTGCTTATTTTCCATTGTTTACCGCCTCTTTCTGTTTGGATGCCGTTTTTGCCTTCTGTTCCTTCCGCCAGGCCAGAAAGATCCGGAGAAAGGATATTCCCAGCCAGAATACAAACGCCAGGAGCTGCCCCAGCGTGTAGGAGAGGGCGGCGTTGAGATAGATCACCGGCTTCTCCAGTTCAAAATCCACCGCCGTGCGGATGCGGCGGTCCCTCAGATCAAAATTCTGCTCCAGAAACGGGATGAGTATACCAAGGACCGCGTTGGCCCGGCCATAGGCGTCCACCGCGTCGGCCGGGTCGTCGTTCCCCGCCGTCAGATCCAGATACAGCCGGTCGATGCGCAGCTTCCGCTTCAGCCGCCCGGCGGCCTCGCCCACCAGGGGCAGGCAGTCCAGCACCAGGGATACCGCGCCTCCGGGTTTGGTCCCGGCGGGTTTCTCCTTGGCGTCCTTCTTTTTCCCATCCTCTTTTTTGGGCTTTTTCGGTTTGTCCCGCTTTTTCTTCGGCTTGCGGGGAAAGACGCGAAATCGCAGTCCTCCCACCCGGACCCAGGCAGAAAAGCCGGCGGCGGAATACTCCGCCGTGCCGCCCAGGCGCAGCCGGGACAGCAGGAACAGGATCAGCAGGATCAGCGCCGGGATCATCCAGCCCCTCACGGCGCCACCCCCTCCTGCTCCTCCCGGAGCCGGGCCAGCCGGGACTCCATCTCCAGGCTGATCTGTCCGTCCTCCGGCGAGATATTGGGCAGCTCGGGCAATTCATCCAGGCTGCTCAAGCCAAAAGAGCGCAGGAAGGTCTGGGTGGTGCGGTACTGGATGGGACGGCCGGGCACCGCCAGGCGCCCGCACTCCTCGATCAGGTCCCGGTCCACCAGCAGCCCCACAGTGTAGGAGCTGTCCACTCCCCGGATCTGGTCGATATAGGCCCGGGTGATGGGCTGAAAATAGGCCACCACGGCCAGCACCTCCAGCGCCGTCTGGGACAGCTTGGCGGGGCGCCGGCTCTCCAGCGCCTTACGGATCACCTCCGCGTGCTCCGGTGCAGAGCACAGCTGGTAGCTGCTGCCCAGGCGCACCAGCCGGATGCCCCGGCGCTCGTACCGGCAGCGGTCGGACAGCCGCTGGCAGATGGCGTCCACCGTGGCCCGGTCGCTGTCCAGAGCCAGACACAGCCGCTCCACTCCCACCGGCTCCCCGGCGGCGAACAGGATGCCCTCAATGGCGGCTTCGGTCTCTTTCAACTCCATGGGCTTTTCCTCCTCTCGGCCGGCTCTACGCCTGGAATTCGCTTTCAAACGGCGGCACTCCGGATTCCCCGTCGATGCACGTCACGGTACACTCCGCCTCCGTTCCGGCCAGACGGAGCCGGTGGGCCTTGCACAGCTCCAGCACGGCAATGAAAGTGGCCACGATCTCGGACCGGCTCTTGTTGCCCCGGAACAGGGAGCGGAACCGGGTCACGCCGGAGCGGAGCAGCCGGGTGAGGATCTCGGCGGCCTTGTCGGCCACCGGATAGGGCTCCCGGCCCACGATGCCCTCGAAGGCGGCCATGGGCGGGGGCAGCTTGCGGTCGCTGCGCTCCAGCACCGCCATCACAGCCTTATAGAGCTCGCCCGGCTGATGGGAATAGCGGTATGTCCGGTCGGCGGGCAGCTGCTCCGGCGGCTTGGTCAGATAGTCCCGGCCCACGCTGTAGCATCGGTCCAGCTCGGGGACCACCGCCTTGAGACGGGCGTAATTCTCGTGCCGCTGGTGCTCCTCCAGCGAGGCGATAAGCTCCTCCATCTCCGAGAGCGCTTCCTCGTCCCGGATGGAGAGCAGCATCCGGGTCTTGATAAAGACCAGCTGGGCCGCCATGGCAACGAACTCACTGGCTACCTCCAGATCCATCTGCTTGCGCTGCTCCATCCAGGCCAGATACTGATCCAGGATGAGGGAGATCTGGATGTCCTTGATCTCCATTTTATTTTTGCTCAGCAGGTGGAGGATCAGATCCAGCGGGCCGTTAAAGTCCTCCATGCCCTCGGCCCGGACGTGGACCACCTTTTCCAGGTGATAGATGGGTGTTTCCATGTCTCCCGCTCCTATAATCAAAGAAGTTCAAAAGGAGTAAATACTCCGTTTGAACCGCACAGCGGTTTTCGCCGCGCGGGGCCGCTTTGCAGCCTTGCTTTGGATTTCATCGTCCGGAAGTCGCGTCATACGCGCCGGCAGGCAGCGCCCGCCGATGGAACAATAACTTGTTATTGTCCAATCTCTGCGACTATAATCCCAACAGCCCGGCCGCCAGGTCAAAAGGCAGTCCGGACAGGCGGTAGAGCCCTTCGAAGACCCAGCCGCGGACAGCACTCAGCGGGCCGTCGAACACGCCGGACCACAGCAGAACCATCAGCAAAAGCATGCCATAGCGCTCATAGCGCAATATGGTGTAGTACACACGGTCGGGCAGGATGCCCTCCAGGATCTTGGAGCCGTCCAGCGGCGGGATGGGGATCAGGTTGAATACGCCCAGGCCGATACTGAGCAGGGCCGTCAGCACGAGAAAATTCATCCACCAGTAGAGAGGTCCGCTGTCGGACCGGTAGGCCAGCGGCAGCAGTACATGGTAGACCAGCAGGGCAGCGTAGGCCAGCACGAAATTGGACGCGGGGCCGGCCAGAGCCGTGATAGCCATGCCGCTCTTGGGATGGCGGAAATAGCGCATGTCCACCGGTACCGGTTTGGCCCAGCCGAAGCCCGCGATCAGCATCATCAGCGCGCCGAAGGGGTCGATGTGCCGCAGCGGATTGAGGGAGAGCCGGTGCATCCGTTTGGCGGTAGGATCCCCCAGGGCGTAGGCTGCCAGGCCGTGGCAGGTCTCATGCACCGTCAGGCACAGCAGTACCGCCGCCGCCTGAGTCAGCAGCCAGAGCAGTCCCTCCCAGTCCAGATGATGAAAAAAGTCAGCAAACGCGTTCAAATCCCGGTCCTCCCGCAGTCTCTGCTCCGCTTCGCCGTGCGGGCGGAGCAGAACAGATCCGAATTGAAATAATTATAACAAATTCCCAACAAAAACACAAGGAGAAGGGCGGGTGTGTCCTTTTCCCTCCTGCGGACAAAAGCGGCCGTTGATCCTGTTCTTTCTTGCATGATGCGCTCTGCCGCGCTATACTCGGGGCAGGGCAGCATTCAAGCGCACAGAACGGAGTGAGGAGTTTTATGACAGCGGAAGAAATGTGGTCGCTTTACGCCCGCGAACAAAAGATCGACGATTCCTACGAGGCGTGGGCCTTCTGCGGCGGCGGCGAAGCGGGAGACAGACTGGCGCGGCTGGCACTGAGCGGCACAAAAACCGCCACCTCCAGTCCGCTGATTGCCTATCAGACTGAGGGTATCGCACCGCCGGAGGAGGGCTGCTACAGCGTGGTCCTGTATGATGACGGCCAGGCCGCCTGTGTCATCCGTACTGACCGGGTCTCCATCGTGCCATTTCTCCAGGTATCGGAACGGCATGCCTGGCTGGAGGGCGAAGGCGACCGCAGCCTGGCCTACTGGCGCACAGTCCACCGGGAGGCCTTTGAGCCTGATTATAAAAATGCCGGGCTGGATTTTGATGAAAACGGCCTGTGCGTACTGGAGGAATTTCAGGTCGTATTTCCGTAGTACCGTGTCCCATGCCGGAAAAAGGCCGCCTCCTCGGTCCGGCGGTGTCTGTAAAACAGTATTGAGTACGTCCGAAGAAACCTATACTTCTTCAGACGTTTCTCTGTGCGGATGGTAGACTTTTTTAGATTTTTTGAATATACTGTATTCAATAAACGGGCGGGATAAGCAAGAATTTGTAAGTTGACCTGTTGGAAGATAAGGGAGCGGGAAATGTGAAAAAGAAATGTTGTACACTTGTTATTATCCTATGCTTGGTAGTATGTATAGTCAATTGGCTGGGTATTGGATATAGACCAAGCAGTTCTGCCGTTTTAGATTTAAAGGCTGAGTTAGAAGCTCTGTACGGTGAAGAATATACAGGAAAAGAAGTGGAAACTGGAGCAGAAGATATGGTGTTTGTTGTAAAACCTAAGACATTTTTCTTTACGAATTGGAATCTGCGAAACGCTTTATGTAAAGATTACGAATATGAGTGTAGGGTTATCTTTACAAACTATATTGAAGGTGAAAAGATTAAGGTTCGAACTATTACATATCAAGGCTTTGACCCTATGGGAATGGAACACGCCGAGGATAGAGCGCATTTGAATATAGCCAGCAAGGTTGAGACGGAAGAGTTAAGATGATAAACGAAAGATTGATTCCAATTTATTGGGCTGTCAAAAATTCCTTTAGGAACGAAACGGCGCACTTTTATACTCTCCTGTCGAGAGCATCGTGCTTTCTGGGCCGCTTCATTCGACCTCAGCAGAAGAAAAGTACTTGCCCGGGAATGTTGTGTCACTTCGTTCCGTCAAGGTGACTACACCCCCTTGCGCTGCTAAAGCGGCTATCCCCTGTGGACTTACCGTCCACAAACGGTTTTGACAAACCGTTTATCACCAGCAAGTTTGAAGATTGGACACAAACAAATCCTCCGTATGATTTGAACCATACGGAGGATTCATTGTTTTACAGATGCTGCCTCATGAGGCGGCCTTTTCATTTACAGGTCAGATGCTCAGACGATATGGCTGCGGAGCACGCCCACGTCCTGGATCTCCACCTCCACGGTGTCTCCGGGGACCATGGGACCGATGCCGGCAGGGGTGCCGGTTGCCACTACGTCGCCGGGCTCCAGGGTCATGGAAGCGGTGATAAAGGAAATGAGCTCAGGCACACCGTGCATCAGGCGGGAGGTGCGGGAGCTCTGGACCACCTGGCCGTTGAGCCGGGTCTGGATGGCCAGGTCGGCGCCGTCGGTCTCGTCGGTGACCACCGGGCCCACGGGGGCGAAGCCGTCCATGCTCTTGCCCCGGGTCCATTGGCCGTCCCCCTTCTGCACGTCCCGGGCGGTAACGTCGTTGAGACAGGTGAAGCCCAGGATATAATCTGCAAAGTCTTCCGGCTTTACATCCTTTGCCCGGCGCTTGATGACCACTGCCAGCTCGCCTTCGTAGTCCAGACGGCTCACAAAGCCGGGGGCGTGGACCTCTCCCTCGGGATGGTTGATGGTATTGGCCGCCTTGAGGAAGAGGATGGGCTTCTCCGGGACGCCCTCCCCCATCTCCATGGCGTGATCGTAGTAGTTTTTGCCCACGCAGACGATCTTGGCCGTGGGCGCACAGGGGGCCAGCAGGGTGCACTCCCCCAGGGACAGGCTCCCCCCGTCATAACAGATGCCCTCATAGGGCGGAGCGGTCAGGGTACGCACCGTATCCCCCTGGAGCACGCCCCACACAGGCCGCTCCTCCCGCAGGATGCAAACGTATTTCATATCTCTCTCCTACTGTTCAAAGATGATATCGGCCAGCTGCTGCCGTCCGTCGCCCTTCTCTGCTGAGAAGGGGATCACCTTTACATCCTCTGTCAGCTCTAAGGTCTCGCGGATGCGGGCCATGTTGGGCTCAATCTCGCTCTTCTTCAGCTTGTCCAGCTTGTTGGCCACCACCACATAGGGGCGGCCGCTGCGCTTGAAGCACTCTGCCATGGTACAGTCATCGGCGGTGGGCTTGTGCCGTGCATCCACGATAAGCACCCCCAGAGTCATCAGAGCGGGGTCTGCGAACCAGCTCTCGATGAGCCGGCCCCATCGGGCCTTTTCAGCCTGGGACACCTTGGCGTAGCCATAGCCGGGCAGGTCCACCAGGTACAGCTTCCGGTCAATGAGGAAGTAGTTGATGTGGGTAGTCTTGCCGGGGGCAGCGCCCACCCGGGCAAAGTTTTTCCGGTTGAGCAGCTTGTTGATCACCGAGGACTTGCCCACGTTGGAGCGTCCCGCGAACACCACCTGAGGAAGGGTGTCTCTGGGAAAATCCTCCGGCCGGGCGGCAGAACGGATGAATTCGGCGTTATTGAGGTTCAGCGGCATACAGGTCGCTCCTTTCTTCAGTGCGCCGGGGCTCTCCTACTGCTGGATGGAGATACCGCCCCCGGGCGCGCTCCGGTCCGCCGGGACCTCCGCCCCGCCGGTCTCGGGCAGGGTCAACTCCAGTCCCAGCGCGTGGGCCAGCACCGTGTCCACCTGCTCCACAGGGATGAAGTGCAAGGCGGCGCGGACGGTCTGGTCGATCTCCGCCAGGTCCTTCTCGTTGTCGGCGGGCAGGATGACGGTCTTGATGCCGTTGCGCAGGGCGGCCATGGTCTTTTCCTTCAGGCCGCCGATGGGCAGCACACGGCCCCGCAGGGTAACCTCGCCTGTCATGGCCAGCTCACGGCGGACCGGGGCGCCGGTGAGGGCGGACACCATGGCTGTGGTGATGGCGATGCCGGCAGAGGGGCCATCCTTGGGCACAGCCCCTTCCGGGAAGTGGACGTGGATGTCCTTCTTCTGGTAGAAATCGGGCTGGATACCCAGCCGGTCGGCCCGGCTGCGGATATAGGAGTAAGCCGCGTGGGCGCTTTCCTTCATCACGTCGCCCAGGTTGCCGGTGAGTTCCAGCTTGCCGCTGCCCGGCACCACGTTGACCTCCACCTCCAGAATCTCGCCGCCCACGCTGGTCCAGGCCAGGCCGTTGACCACGCCCACCTGCTCGGTGAGGGGCATCCGCTCCGGATGGTAGCGGCGGACACCCAGAAAGTCCTCCAGGTCATCACCTGTAATGCTGACAGACTTTACACTATTGGATACGACACGCATGGCCGCCTTGCGGCAGACCGCCGCCAGCTCACGCTCCAGCACGCGAACGCCGGACTCCTTGGTATAGCCGGTGATGATCTCCCGGATGGCGCCGTCGGTGAGCTTGAGCTGGCTCTTCTTCAGACCGTGCCGCCGCAGCTCCTTGGGAAGCAGGTGGCGCTTGGCGATCTGCAGCTTCTCCTCATCGGTGTAGCTGGAGAGCTCGATGACCTCCATCCGGTCCAGCAGGGGCCGGGGGATGGTATCGGTGGTATTGGCGGTGGTGATAAAGAGCACGTCGGACAGGTCAAAGGGCAGCTCCAGGAAGTGGTCCCGGAAGGTACTGTTCTGTTCTCCGTCCAGCACCTCCAGCAGCGCCGAGGAGGGGTCTCCCCGGTGGTCGCTGCCCAGCTTGTCGATCTCGTCCAGCAGCAGCAGCGGATTGGAGGAGCCGGCCTGCCGGATGCCGGCGATGATGCGGCCGGGCATGGCGCCGATATAGGTCTTGCGGTGGCCCCGGATGTCAGCCTCGTCATGGACGCCGCCCAGGGAGATACGGGCCAGTTTCCGGTGGAGGGCCCTGGCCACCGACATGGCGATAGAGGTCTTGCCCACGCCGGGAGGGCCAACCAGGCAGATGACCTGCCCTTTCAGGTCGGGCGAGAGCTGCTTGACGGCCAGGAACTCCAGGATACGCTCCTTCACCTTCTCCAGCCCGAAATGATCGGCGTCCAGGATCTTGCGGGCGGCCGCCACGTCCAGACGCTCCCTGGTCTTTTTGTCCCAGGGCAGCTCCAGGCACACGTCCAGATAGTTGCGGATGACCGTGGCCTCGGCAGAGCCGAAGGGCTGCTTCTCCAGCCGCCCCACCTCTTTCAGCAGCTTTTTGGAGACCTCCTCAGGCAGCTTGGTATTCTGGATGGTCCGTCGGTACTCAGCGATCTCGCTCTCGGCGTTCTCCTCGCCCTCTCCCAGCTCCTGCTGGATGACCTTGAGCTGCTCCCGCAGGTAGTAGTCCCGCTGGTTGCGGTTCAGGCCCTCCCGGACCCGGTTCTGCATGTCCAGCTCCAGCTCCAGCACCTCGATCTCGTGCCGCAGCTGCTGGCACAGCCGTTCCAGCCGGCGGACCGGCCGCAGCTCCTCCAGGACGGCCTGCTTATCCCCTGCCCGCATGACGATGTTCTGGGCGATGTAGTCGGCGATATAGCCGGGGTCCTCGCTGGAGATGAGGTTCAGGAAGATGTCCGGCGTCAGCTTGGGCGCCAGCTCCACATAGTGCTCAAAAAGCTCATAGGTCTGACGGATCAGGGCCTCGGTCCGGGCGGACTTCCGCCCCGTTTCTTCCGGGACGATCTCCTCCACCTCGGCCATCAGGCAGGGCGTGAGCTGGGTGAGGCGGTGCAGGCGGCCTCTGGACAGGCCCTCCACCATGACCCGGATATTGTTGCCGGGCAGGCGCAGGATCTGCCGCACATTGCAGATAGTGCCGATGCGGTACAGGTCCTTCTCCTTGGGGGCCTCCACCGTGATGTCCCGCTGGGTGTCCAGAAAAATGGGCTGCCCGCTGGTCATGGACTGGTCCAGGGCCTTGACCGAGATATCCCGGCTCACATCGAAGTGCATCAGCATACTGGGGAAGATGGTCATCCCCCGCAGGGCCAGCGCCGGCATGGTGGTGGTGGCGATCTCTTGTTCTTGGTCTTTCATGGTATTCACTTCCCCTCCGGAAAGTCAGGATATGCGGAATGGGGCGAGGAGAACTCCCCCGCCCCATACTCATTTAAGATGCGTTGCCGCGGAGCGGGGCTCCCCCCTGCTCCGACCGGAGCGCGGCGCTCCCCAGCCGGGGCCGCTCGGTCCGGTCGGGATCGTGCTCGATAACGGGCGGCACACGGTCCCGCACGCTCTCGTCGGTGATGGTCACTTTGGAGATGGTGGGATCGGAAGGCACGTCGTACATGACCTGGGTCATGACCTCCTCCAGCACGGCACGCAGGCCGCGGGCACCAATACCCCGCTCGATGGCCTTGTCGGCCGCGGCCTCCAGCGCCTCGGGCTGGAACTCCAGGTCCACCATATCGTACTCCAGCAGCTTCTGGTACTGGCGGACCAGGGCGTTCTTGGGCTCGGTCAGGATACGCACCAGCTGCTCCTTGTTCAGGGCCTGAAGGGCGGTGATCACCGGCAGGCGGCCCACCAGCTCGGGGATGATGCCGAACTTCAGCAGGTCGTGGGGCTGGATCTCCTTGAAGAGCGCGGAGGTATCCCGCTCCTTCCTGCTCTCGATCTGGGCACCGAAGCCGATGCTCTTCTTATCCAGGCGCTTTTCGATGATCTTCTCGATACCGTCGAAGGCGCCGCCGCAGATGAAGAGGATGTTCTTGGTGTTGATCTGGATGAACTCCTGATGGGGATGCTTGCGCCCGCCCTGGGGCGGCACGTTGGCCACGGTGCCCTCCAGGATCTTCAGCAGGGCCTGCTGCACACCCTCACCCGACACGTCCCGGGTGATGGAGGTGTTCTCGCTCTTCCGGGCGATCTTGTCGATCTCATCCACGTAGATGATGCCCCGTTCCGCCAGCTCGATGTCGTAGTCGGCTGCCTGGACCAGACGCAGGAGGATATTTTCCACGTCGTCGCCTACGTAGCCGGCCTCGGTGAGGGTGGTGGCGTCAGCGATGGCAAAGGGCACCTTCAGGATACGGGCCAGGGTCTGGGCGAAGAGGGTCTTGCCGCAGCCGGTGGGGCCGATGAGCAGGATATTGCTCTTCTGGAGCTCCACATCCTCCCCACCGCCGAAGTAGATGCGCTTGTAGTGGTTGTAGACCGCCACTGACAGAGCCACTTTGGCGGCCTCCTGGCCGATGATATACTGGTCCAGTACCTCACGGATCTCCCGGGGCGTGGGGATCACATCGGGAATATCCAGGTCGTTCTGGGGCTCCTCAGGGTCATAGGCGTCATCCAGGATGCTCATGCACAGGTGGACGCACTCGTTGCAGATATAGGCCCCGGGTCCGGCGATGATGCGGGCCACCTGCTCCTGGTGCTTGCCGCAGAAGGAGCAGCGGACCGACTTGTGTTCGTCATTTTTTGGCATGTTTCGATACCTCAGTCACAGGCGTTCACGCGCCCGATTCGGAATGCGGAAAGAGGAGCGGGCGTAATCAGCTCCCGCTCCCCCGCTTGTCTCCTTACCGCTTGTAGATGACCTTGTCCACCAGGCCGTAGGCCATGGCCTCCTCGGCGGACATGAAGTTGTCCCGCTCACAGTCGGCGGTGACGACCTCCAGAGGCTTTCCGGTATTCTCGGCCAGAATGTGGTTCATCCGTTTTTTGATGATCTCCAGCCGCTTCAGATGGATCGCCATATCGGTAATCTGGCCCTGGGTACCGGCAGAGGGCTGATGGATCATGATCTCCGCGTTGGGCAGCGCCAGACGCTTACCCTTAGTGCCGGAGGAGAGCAGGAACGCGCCCATGCTGGCGGCCATGCCGATGCAGATGGTGGACACGTCGCACTTCACGTACTGCATGGTGTCATAGATGGCCATGCCGTCGGTGACCGAACCGCCGGGGCTGTTGATGTAAAACTGGATGTCCTTGTCGGGATCCTGGGCCTCCAGGTAGAGCATCTGGGCCACGACCAAGCTGGCAGTGGTGGCATTGACCTCCTCCCCCAGGAAGATGATCCGGTCATTCAGCAGACGGGAAAAAATGTCATAGGAGCGCTCGCCGCGGTTGGTCTGCTCCACTACATAGGGAACTAAGCTCATGTCTTGGTACTCCTTTTCGTTGAAGTCGGGCGCGCCCGACCATCCTTCTCCCCGGCCGGCGGGCACTCACACACCAGAGTATACCCGCCCGCGGGAGGAATATACCAATTTCAGGAATTACTCCTCGGTCTTTTCCTCGGTCTTTTCCTCGGTCTTTTCCTCGGCCTTCTCGGCGGCCTTCTTGGTGGTCTTGCGGGTGCGCTTGGGCTTCTCCTCGGCGCTCTTGCCCACCTTGGCGCTGTCAAAGACGGTGTTGGCGGCCTTCTCGCGGGCCAGGTCCTTCTTCAGATCCTCGATGTTCAGGGCGGACTTGACCTGCTCCTCGGTCATTCCGTACTGCTCGGCCAGGCGCTTGATGGCGGCGTCCACATCCTCGTCGGAGATCTCGATCTTCTCGGCCTCCACGATGGCGCCCAGAGCCAGGTCGCTCTGTACCTGATGGAGGGCCTGCTCCTTGGCCTGCTCCTTCATCTGCTCCATGGTCATGCCCATCATGGCCAGGTACTGCTCGAAGGGCATACCCTGGCTGGTCACCCGCTGGGCATAGTTGTTGACCAGCTTGTCAGCCTCGTAGTCCACCATGGCGTCGGGGATCTCCACCTCCATGTTCTCCACGACCTGCTGGATGAGGGCGTTCTTGAACATGTTCTCGGCGGAGGTCTCCTTGCGCGCCTTCACCTTGTCGGCCAGATCCTTCTTGAAGGCCTCCAGAGTGTCGAACTCGGACACGTCCTTGGCAAACTCGTCGTCCAGAGCAGGGACCTGCTTCTCCTGGACCTCGTGGACCTTGACCTTGAACACCGCGGGGGCGCCGGCCAGATCCTTGGCGCCGTAGTCCTCGGGGAAGGTGACGTTGACGTCCTTCTCCTCGCCGGCCTTCATGCCGGCCACCTGGTCCTCAAAGCCGGGGATGAAGGAGCCGGAGCCCAGCTCCAGGCTGTACTTCTCGGCCTTGCCGCCCTCGAAGGGCACGCCGTCCTTGAAGCCCTCGAAGTCGATGACGGCGGTGTCGCCGTTCTTGGCCTCACGCTCCACGGTCACCATACGGGTGGCACGGGCGATGTAGGGCTTGAGCTCGTTATCCACGTCCTCGTCGGAAACGGAGACCTCGTCCTTCTCAGCGGTCAGGCCCTTGTACTCACCCAGCTTGACCTCGGGGCGGACGGTGACCTTGGCCAGGAAGGTGAAGCCGTCCTTGCCGACCTCCTTGATCTCCACGTCGGGCCAGGCCACCACGTCCAGCTTCTCCTGGTCCACGGCAGTGGCATAGGCCTCGGGGTAGATCTCGTTGATAGCGTCCTCATAGAACACGGCGGAGCCGTACATGCCCTCGATGATCTTGCGGGGGGCCTTGCCCTTGCGGAAGCCGGGCACGCTGATCTTGCCGCGCTGCTTCCTGTAGACCTTCTCGATGGCGCTCTCGAACTCGTCGTGACCGACCTCGATCACCAGCTCGACGATGCTGTGTTCTTTCTTTTCAACGCTCTTGACATTCATGTTGTTACTTCCTCCTATCGGTCCCGCCCGCGCCCAAAGCCGGGCCGGCGGCTGCCTCGTTGCATTATCTGTCTGATTGTATCAGAAAAACAAATGGATTTCCATACTTTTTCAAAAATTTTTCCGCCGTCCCCGCGATTCTCACGGATGGATGAGCAGAGGGCGGAACTGGAGATAGTCCGCCGCCACCAGATGGAACTCGGTGGCGCCGTATTTCCCCTCGATGGCCAGACGGTGGCTCCCGCCGTGGAGATGACCGTAAAAGCACTGCTTCACGCCGTACTTCTCCAGCAGGGCCAGGATCTCCGGGCAATTGTAGCCCTGGTAGCAGGGCGGATAGTGGAGGAAGCACAGCTTCTCCCGCTCCCCCGCCGCCTTCAGGGAGGCCTCCAGCCGGATGAGCTCCCGCCGGAACACCTTTTCGTTGTGTCCCCCCACGTCCTCCTCATAGAACCAGCCACGGGTGCCGCACAGGGCCGTGTCCCCGTAGAGATGGCAGTTATTGTGGAGGATATGCAGGCTGGAGAAGCCACGCTCGGCCCAGAAGCGTTCCATTTTGGAGACCGTGTTCCACCAGTAGTCGTGATTGCCCTTGAGGATCAGCTTGCGGCCGGGGATGGCCTCCAGGAAGGCGAAATCCCGCTCCGCCTGCTCCAGGCTCATGCCCCAGGAGATATCGCCGCACAGCACGATGGTGTCCTCCTCCCGGAGGACGCTCAGGCCCTCCCGGAGCTTGTCCATATAGCCCTCCCAGGCGCCGCCGAACACGTCCATGGGCTTATCGACGGTCAGGGACAGATGGGGGTCTCCCAAGGCGTACAGCGCCACACAAACACCACCTTAACGAACTTATTTCAGGAACTCCAGCACGGTCCGTGTCATATCCTCCTTCTCCACCACCTGATCGAAGCGGACGCTGCGGTCCTTCAAGGCGGCGAGAGAGGCAGGGGCCTGGATGCCGGTGACCTCGGTGAGCTGGTCGATGACGGCGGTACCGGAGGCGATCTCCTTCACGCCCAGCGCGTCCAGCACGTCGGCGCAGAACTTGAAGGGGCTGGCGGTGGAGACCACGATGGCGGGGGTGTCATCCCCGGTCTCCTTCCGGTACTCCTCCAGCACATGGAAGGCCACGGCGCTGTGGGGATCGGCCAGATAATGGCCGGAGGACCACAGCTTCCGGATGGTCTCCTTGGTCTGGACGTCGTCGCAGCAGCCGGCGGCGAAATATTTTTGGAACTTGGCCTTGATGCTGTCGCTGACCTCATAGCTGCCCTGGGCGGAGAGCTGCTCCATGTAGCTTCTGACCTCGGCGTCATTGCGCTCGGAGAACTCGAAGAGCATCCGCTCCAGGTTGGAGGAGATCAGAATGTCCATGGAGGGCGAGATGGTATTGTAGAACGCCCGGTTCCGGTCGTACACGCCGGTACGGATAAAGTCGGTGAGAACGTTGTTCTGGTTGGAGGCGCAGATCAGCTTCCCCAGAGGCACGCCCATCTCCTTGGCGTAGTAGGCGGCCAGGATGTCGCCGAAATTGCCGGTGGGGACGCAGACGTTGACCTTGTCTCCCTTCCGGATCTTCTCCTCCCGCATCAGGTCGCAGTAGGCCGACACGTAGTAGACGATCTGGGGCAGCACCCGGCCCCAGTTGATGGAGTTGGCGGAGGAGAAGAAGTAGCCCCGCTCGGCCAGGGTCTCCCGCAGTTCCCCGTCGGAGAAGAGCCGCTTGACGCCGGTCTGGGCGTCGTCAAAATTGCCCACCACGGCGCACACGCCCACGTTGTCGCCCTCCTGGGTGAGCATCTGGAGCTGCTGAATATCGGACACGCCGTCCTTGGGATAGAACACCAGGATACGGGTGCGGTCCACGTCCCGGAAGCCCTCCAGCGCGGCCTTTCCCGTATCGCCGGAGGTGGCCACCAGGATGCAGGCCGTCTTGCTCTCGGCGTTTTTGGCCAGGGAGCCGGTGAGCAGGTGGGGCAGCATCTGCAGCGCCATATCCTTGAAGGCGCAGGTGGGACCGTGCCACAGCTCCAGGCTGTAGGTGTTCCCGTTCACCTGACGGACGGGGGCCACCTCTTTGGCGTCGAACTTGCCATCGCCGTAGGCCCGCTTGGCGTAGGCCGTCAGCTCAGAGGCGGTGAAATCGTCCAGATAGGAATTCATCACATACACCGCCCGCTGCTGGTAGGACATGTCCCGCATGGTGTCCAGGGCGTTCTGGGACAGCTTGGGGAACACCTCGGGCGTGAACAGGCCGCCGTCCCGCGCCAGTCCCTGGGCGATGGCCTCGGCCGCCAGCTTTTTGGTGCTCTTGTCTCGCGTGCTTACATAGTACATACTTCGTTCACAACCCTCGTCATATTATCGAAGAAGATGGCATGGACCAGCTCCTCGCTGTAGTTGCGCTGGAGCATCCGGTCGTAGATCTTCCCAATGTCCTGGATGCCGTCGATCCCGTCGGGCATCTCGTCATAGCAGCCGTCCAGGTCGCCGCCCATACACACGTTCTTTTCGCCGCCCAGGGAGAGGAAGTGCTCCATATGGGCGATGACGGTATCCACGGTGGTGGGCTCTCCCAGGAAGGTCCGGTACATGTTGATGCCGGCCACGCCGTTGTGCCGGACGATCTCCCGGAACATGTCGTCAGTCAGGTTCCGGACATGGCCGCACAGGGCCCGGGAGCAGGAGTGGCTGGCCATGAAGGGGCCCTCCACCAGCTCCGCCACGTCCCAGAAGCCGGGGTCGGACATGTGGGACACATCCACCAGCATGTGCAGGTCGGTCATCTTCCGCACAAATGCCTTACCCTCGGCGGTGAGGCCCTTGCCGGCCTCGTCCTCAGTGGTGCCGCACAGGATGTTGGCGGCGTTCCACACCGGGTTGATGGCCCGCACGCCCATCTCCCAGGCCTCCTGCAGTCCGTCCAGCGTACAGTCGATGAGATCGGCGCCCTCGATGGACAGGAAGGCCGCCCGCTTGCCCGCGGCGAAGGCCGCCTGGGCCTCGGCACCGGTGCGGCACTGGACGATACGGTCCCGGTTCAGCTCCATCTCCCGCTGGAAGATGGCGTATTCCGAGCGGAACACGTCCCGGCGGGTGACGCCGGGCTTGAGCACCTCATCGGCGAAGAGGGCGAAAAACTGCCCCCACTTTCCGATGTACTCCGCCCGCGTCAGGTCCTGGTTCCCGAAATTCTCCCGGATGCCGTATCCGTAGCGGTAGCACCGGGTCATGGTATCGCAGTGTCCGTCAAACAGATCCATCCAAAACGCCTCCTCTTTCCCGCGGCCGCGCCGCGTCAAAACGCATTCTCAATATATGTAATAGCAGGTGATCTGGTCTCAAGCCCCTGGGGGGCATAGATCTCCGCCACATCGAACCGGGGCTGCTTTTCGGTGGGGTGCCCGGCCAGATAGAGTTCCGCCGTGATCCGCAGACGCTGCTGCTTGTGCCGGTCCACCGCCTCCCGCCCTGCGGAAAAAGAATCTCCCCGGCGCAGCTTGACCTCCACGAACATCAGATAGTCCCGGTTCTCCGCGATGAGGTCGATCTCCCCATATCGGGTGCGGTAGCCGGCAGCCACGATAGTGCAGCCCCTCCCCCGCAGGTACTCCGCCGCCAGGGCCTCGCCCCACCGTCCGGTGAGGGCGCTCCGTCCCGCCCCGCTCACAGGTTCTTCAAAAAGCTCCGGCGGTGGATGGGGCTGGGCCCGTACCGCCGCAGCAGCTCGTAGTGCAGTTTGGTGCCGTAGCCCTTATGGCGGGCAAACTCGTACTGGGGATACTCCTCCGCCGCCCGCTCCATGTACCGGTCCCGGCTCACCTTGGCCAGGATGGACGCGGCGGCGATGCTGGCGCTGCGGCTGTCCCCCTTGACCACCGTCTGATGTGGGGTGGTGATGGCGGCGCTTTTCCCCCTGTCCCGGTTCCCGTCAATGAGTGCGAAGTCGGGCCGGATGTTCAGCCCGTCGATGGCCAGCTGCATGGCCTTCATCCGGGCGCTGAGGATGTCGGTGCGGTCGATCTCCTCCGCGTCCACCCACGCCACCGCCCAGGCCGCGGCCCGCTCCCGGATAAGGTCGAAGAGAACGTACCGCTTTTTGGGGCTCACCTGCTTGGAGTCGTTGAGGCCGGGGAGGTCCACACCCATGGGCAGTATCACGGCGGCGGCGTACACCGGCCCGGCCAGGGGCCCGGCCCCCGCCTCGTCGCAGCCGCAGACCACGCCTGCCCCCTGCTCCGCCAGGGAGCGTTCCAGCTCCCACAGATCAGGCTTCTCCATCCGGTGATTCCTCCCTCCGCTCCAGGTCGCCGGGGGTCTCCAGCGTGAAGCGGCCCAGCTTGCCGCCCCGGTACTCGTCCAGCAATATTTTGGCCATGCGCTCGGTGTCCGGCTCGCCGCCGGAGATGAGGAAGCCCCGCTTGCGGGCGGCCCGCTCCAGCAGCTCCCACCCCTGGGCGGCGGGGTCGGCCTCGATCTTATAGCGCCCCAGCGCCTGGGGATAGCGGCGGTTGAGCAGGTCCATGAAGTGGCAGGCCAGGGTCTCCACGTCCATGATCTCGTCCTTCACCGCGCCGGTAAAGGCCAGATTCAGGCCGATGGACTGATCCTCGAATTTGGGCCACAGGATGCCCGGCGTGTCCAGCAGGTCCAGCGACGCGTCCACCGACACCCACTGCTTGCCCCGGGTGACGCCGGGCCGGTCCCCCGCCTTGGCGGACTTCTTTTTGGCCACCTGGTTGATAAAGGTGGACTTGCCCACGTTGGGCACCCCCACGATCATAGCCCGGATGGGGCGGCCCACCTGGCCCTTGGCCTTCCACTGCTCCAGCTTATCCTTCAGGGCAGACCGGGCGGCGGCGGAAAACTGGCTGACGCCTTTGCCATCCTTTGCGTTGGTCTCCAGGACCGTGCAGCCCTGGGCGCGGAACCAGCTCCCCCACTCCTGATTCATGGCGGGGTCGGCCTGGTCGGCCCGGTTGAGCACGATGATCCGGGGCTTGGCGCCCACCAGATCGTCAATGTCCGGATTGCGGCTGGAGATGGGGATACGGGCGTCCACTACCTCGGCCACCAGGTCCACATATTTCAAATTCTCCGCGATCATACGGCGCGTCTTGGTCATATGTCCCGGATACCACTGTATATAAATAGCCGTCAGCCCCTTTGCTTCTGCGTGATCCGTTCACAGATTCTATCATTATACACAATATGTTGCGAGAAAAAAAGACCTTTCTCCCGTCTTTGGTGATGAAATGCAAAAAAGAGAGGCCGAAGCCTCTCTTTTTTGTGGATGGGATCAGATGCGCTCCTTGACCTTGGCGCTCTTGCCCACGCGGTCGCGCAGGTAGTAGAGCTTGGCACGGCGGACCTTGCCGTGACGGACCAGCTCGATCTTCTCGACGGAAGGAGCGTGGATGGGGAACACCTTCTCCACGCCGACACCGTAAGAGATGCGGCGGACGGTGATGGTCTCCTCGATGCCGCCATGCTTCTTGGCGATGACGGTGCCCTCGAACACCTGGATACGCTCGCGGTTGCCTTCCTTGACCTTGATGTGGACACGGACGGTATCACCGATGGCGGCGACGGGGGGCTCGGCCTTCAGGTTCTTCTCGTTAAACGCCTTCAACAGATCCATGGATAGTTTCCTCCTAATTATAGGTGTTCTTACCGCCCTTTCCATGCCGGCCTCTCTTTGGACCGGCGGCGGCAGAGGACCACCCTTTCTTCAGACTGAAATAGTTTAGCATACCCCCCGCCTGATTGCAAGGATAATTTCCAGAAAAATCTCTCTTTTTTGCCGCTGCGAGGGCGTTCACCGTCAGCCAGGCCCCGGTGAGCAAAAGGGTGGGATTGGCGGTGAGGCACATCAGCCACACGCCCGCTGCCATCAAAGTCAGGGAGAGCACAGCGGAGAGCGCGGCGGAGAGCCGCTCTCCCCACTCCCACCGGTCCAGAAGGGCGGCGAGCGAGCGCCCTCCGTCCAGCGGGCCCACGGGCAGCAGATTGAACAGGGCCAGGCTGAGATTGAGTCCCGCGAACAGCCAGGCCCCCTCCCCCCACCAGGGAGCCAGCCGGGCGGACAGGAATGCCAGCCCTCCATTGACGGCGGGACCGGCCAGGGCCACGGCGGCCCGGGCCCAACGCCCCGCTGGAGCGCCTCCTGCCAGGCGCAGCTCCGCCCCCACGCAGGTGAGGCGCAGAGCCGCTATCCTGCCGCCGCAGGCCAGCACGGCCAGACAATGCCCCATCTCGTGGAGGGCGCAGGCCAGCCCCGCCCAGAGGATGAGTCCGTCGGTATCCATATAAAGGAGGAAGGCCGCCAGCAACAGAAAGCCCCCGCTGACCTCCACCCTTCTCCAGCGCAGCGCCATGGCGGCGGGATCACTGGGTCTGGATATAGTAGACCGGGTTGAGACGCACCCCGTCCCGCTTGATCTCAAAATGCAGATGAGGACCGGTGGCGTTCCCCGTGGCTCCGGATACGGCCACCTGCTCCCCCGCCTTCACTGTCTGTCCCTGCTGGACCAGCAGTTCACCGCAGTGGGCGTAAAAACTGGTCACCCCGCCGGCATGGCGCAGCTGAAGGTAGAGTCCATATACCTGGCTCTCCCCGATGTAATCCACAGTCCCGTCGGCAAAGGCCAGCACCGGCGTTCCGGTATTGACGGCCAGATCCACCCCGCAGTGGAACTTCTCACCGCCGTCCACCGGGTGCTCTCGCCAGCCGTAGGCGGAGGACACCCACCCCAGAGCCGGGGTGACGGTCTCCCCCACATCCAGCCGGTACTTGTCCATGGTGGTATTGTCGGGCAGTGCCGGGCCGGAATAGGCCATGACCGTCACTTCGGGTTCTTCCGGTTCTGCCGGAGATGGTTCCGAACGCGCGAAAGTGTCCGCAAAGGGGGACGGAGAGGGCGCAGCGGCTGCGGCGCCGCTCAGAGCCAGGCAGCGGGCAGCGTCCGGACCCCCGGAGCCCAGCCGCTCCGCCTCACGGAAATAGAGCGCCCCCGGCAGTGTGGGACCGACTTCCTTCATGGCGGTACCTTCCGCGAATACCCCGTTCCACAGGACGGCCAGCGTCTCCGCGGCAGACTCGCCCCGGGAGATGGCCCGGCCCATATCGGCAAAGGTGGCCGTAAAATCGGTGTCAGCATGGAGGATCTGCTGCAGCTCGCTCCGAAGGCTCTCCATCTGGTTGGGAAATACCCCCTTGCCCACCAGTGTCACAGCGAAGATCGCTACGCACACCGCCAGCTGCAGCAGACGCCGCCGCTCCCTGGGCGCCAGGGTCACGGCGCGGTGTTTTTTCCTGCTCCGTCTGGACGGGGCGCTCCGTGTCTGCCGCCGCTGCGCCCACTCCTGATAGGTCATGCTCTCCATATAAGACGGCCCCCTTCTTCCACATCCGATCTGTATTATGTCTATGCGGATAGGGCAAGCCCTATGCCTTCATTCCCGGCGTTTTTTCTGTGAAAAGACAGCACACGGAAAAAGGGACCGGCAGGGCCAGATCGCCCTGCCGGTCCCTTTTTTTGTCTCAGTGTGCGCCGTCCCCGCCACTCCGGCCATGCCAGACCTTCAGACTTGGCCCGCTGGTGCCGCTGACGATGGGCTTTGCGGGCTCCTTTCCGTGCTTTGCCTTTCCCTGGAGCTCCGGGACGGGCGGAGCATCATTTCTGGGCTTTGTGTGCGTCCAGTCCGGCCTTGCCATTCCCTTTTTGGGCATCGTATCACCTCAAAAAGTAGTCTGCCCCATGGCCGGGAGAATATCCGGCTCAGCCAATGAACATCTGGGTCCAATAGTGTCCGGCAGCCACGTAGCCCACGCCGATCTGGGTGTAAGAGGCGTTGAGGATGTTGGCGCGGTGTCCGCTGGAGTTCATCCAGGCGTTCACCACGGCCTGAGGCGTCCGCTGTCCGTACGCGATGTTTTCACCCGCCGTACGGAACGAGAGTCCAAAGGCTTTTATCATCTGGAACGGACTTCCGTAGGTAGGGCTGGTATGGGAGAAATAGCGGTTGTCCACCATGTCCTGGGACTTGTAGCGGGCCACACGGGAGAGCTCCCAGTGCTCTGTCAGCGGCTTGAGACCGTTTTGGACCCGGATCTCATTTACCAGCCGGATGACCTCCCGCTCGAAGGAGACCACAGTGGGATCCAGCTGGGGGATGGTAAGTACCTGCCCCGGGTAGATCAGATCGGGATCAGGGATCTGAGGGTTGGCGTCAATGATCTCACGTGTTCCCACCTGGTATCTCACTGCCAGCTTCCACATGGTGTCGCCCGCCGCCACTGTGTGGGTGACGCCGGCCGCAGACGCAGGGAGCGTGCACGCAAGCACCAGAAACAGCGCGGTACAAAGAGAAATCAATTTTTTCACACAGGACCTCCTGACTGAAGTACATGCGGCCCCCCACAGGCGCGGGGGCCGCCGGATAAAACGGTAACTGCCTCGCGAAGCCAGAAGAATTGTAACCGATTTGTAACCATTTTTCAAAGGTAAATCATTCCGCTTCCCAAAAATGGAGCCGTTCACGACCTGTTTCTCAAACTTTCTTGCCTTTTTTGCTCTTTTGTGGTAGTCTATTAGGAAACACGGAGCATCGGGGAGAGCTTTTATGAACATTCACGAATCTGCAGAAGATTATCTGGAGGCCATTTTGATCCTGAAAGAACGTCTTGGCCTTGTCCGCTCCATCGACATCGTGCACGAGCGGGGCTACAGCAAGCCCAGCGTCAGCATTGCCATGAAGCGGCTGAGAGAAAACGGATATATCGAGATGGACCCGGCGGGCTATATCACACTGCTGCCTCCCGGCGAGGCCATTGCCCAGCGCATCTACGAGCGCCACCGCCTGCTCACCCGGTTCCTGGTCCAGCTGGGCGTCAGCGAGGATGTGGCGGCGGCCGATGCCTGCAAGATGGAGCACGACCTGAGCGACGAGACCTTTGAAAAGATCATCCAGCACGCGATGGGGAAACAGGACCGGACCCAGCGAAATTCTGATCCGGACTGAAATAAACGCACAGATGCTTCGCATCTGTGCGTTTATTTTTCTCCCGATACATCCTCTCGGCCGTGACGCCTGCGGTCAGCAGATCAGCGTGAGCATCATTTTGGACCGGGTCTCGGCTTTCACCGCATGGGGGGCTCCCACCGGCATGACAATGGCCTCTCCCGCCGAGACGGTATACGCTTCATCATAGATGGTGATCCGGGCGGTCCCCTCCAGGATAAAAGCCATGGCGTCCCCCGGGGCCGCATGGGTGTTGATCCCCTCCCCCGCGTCAAACGCGAACAGCGTGACGCCTGAATACGGGCGCTGGGCCAGCGTCTTGCTGACCACCTTGCCCGGCTCATACTCCACCTGGTCCTTCAGGGCCACCGGGACAGCTCTCTCCATGTTTTTGATCAGAACTTCCATCATGTTGTCCTCCTCAGTCATTCGATGTGGTCTGCAGCAGCTCGAAGGCTTCCGTCTCCAGCCGGCAGGTTGTGTCCGCTTCGTCTTTATTTTCGTTTCAGATCCCCCGTGGCGGGGTTATCCAGCAACGCTCCGTCCCCGGAAAACCGCGAGCCATGACAGGGACAATCCCACGAGCGTTCCTGCGGATTCCATTTCAGCGCGCAGCCCATATGGGGGCAGCGGGGCGCGGAAGGCGTGAGCAGGTTTACGGCAGCTTCCGCCGCGTTGACTGCCAGCTGAGGCCGCAGCATTGTCCGGGACGGAGAGAATACAGCGGCCCAGGGATTCTCTTTTCCCTGGATAAGATCGCTCAGGAGCATGGCCGCCGCCATGGAGGATGTCATCCCCCATTTATTGAAGCCTGTGGCCACATAGAGGCCGGGCGTATGCTTACCATAGCGTCCGATATAAGGAACACCGTCCAGAGTCATGCAGTCCTGGGTGGCCCAGCGGCAGACCTCCCGGGCATCTGGGTAATGCTCCCGGGCAAAATCCTCCGGCGCCCCCCAGCCTCTTCCCCGCTTTCCGGTGCGGTGGGCCCCGCCGCCCAGGAGCAGAAGAGGGCCATAGTTCCGAAAGGAAAGGCCGTCGTCTGCCTCGTCCACATACATCCCGTCCAGCTCCTGCGCGCCCTCCAGGGCGAGCACATAGGAGCGGTGCTGATAGAGCTTCAAAAAATAGCCGCCGTGCTTGTTGATGATGGGAAAATGCGTGGCGATCACGATAGCCTGAGCCCTGATCCTGCCATAGTCGGTGCGCACGGTGTTCCCCGCAAAGGAGCGGGCCGCCGTGTGCTCCCGGATGTTGAGTCCCCGGGCCAGACCGGCGGCAAATTTCAGGGGATGGAACTGGGCCTGATCCTCAAACCGGATACCCCCGGCTGTGGGAATGGGCAGCGGCAGCCTGTCCCTGTATTGAGCGCGGGCGCCGATGCGCTCCAGCGCGCGCATCTCACGCTCCAGCTTGCCGGCCTGATCGGTGGAGTATACAAAGGCGTCCTTTGTCTCAAAATCGCAGGGGATGGTCCCGGCCAGCTGCCGGTACCGCTCCAGCGCCGCCTCATTGGCCCGCCAGTACATGCCGGCCGCTTCCACGTCGAATTCCCGGATGAGCTTATCGTAGATCAGGCCGTGCTGGGACGTGAGCTTTGCCGTGGTATTCCGGGAGATTCCGGAACATATGGTATCTGCCTCGATGAGAAGGCAGTCAATGTTGGCCTGCGCCATGGCATACGCGCACAGAAGCCCCGCCATTCCCCCGCCTATGATCAGCACATCGGTCGTTGTGTCATGCTCCAGGTGCGGAAAGGCCGGCAGCGCCGCCGCATCCGCCCATACAGAATCAATCATGTCTATCACCACTTTTAGTATGCGCAGACATGGACTGATTATCGCACACGCATGAGGCATTTTCCGGCGATGCCCGGCCGGTCGTCACAAAAGGCATGGCAGATCCACGCTGTCGCCGCGTATTCTCCAAAAGGGCACTGGACGTTTCGTACTCTGACCGGCTCAAACGCCGCGCACGCGTTCCACGTCCTGTTCCGCCGGGCGGCTCACTCTTTCTGCCACCGCTTTTCCCACCACTGCCGCATGCTCCGGCAGGCGTTTTCGCAGTGATAGCGGATATTATGACTCATGACGCGGAAGATCCCCCACATGCCGGACTCCACGTCCCACCGCAGGGAACCGGAGCGGTAGAGATAGTCGCCGGGGCATTGGGTCCGCTCCGGCTCGATGTTGAACACGCTGCCCACGCTGACCGCCCCCTGGATGGGAATGACCCGGGTAAACGGGTCTTCCGGCTGGGCCCGCCAGCGGTGGCCGTGGAGGACAAAGCTGATGTTCCGGGGCTTATCCGCCGGCATCAGCAGACGGAAGATCACCCGCTCGCCGGCATAGGCCCGGAACACCGGCGTGGCCGGGTCGCCGTGGACCTTGGAGTCGAAGACCTTGTAGATGAGGGGGACGCGCTGGAGACGGTTGAAAAACCGCTCCGAGCGGTAGTTGTACCCCTTCTCTCCCGTGTCCTCGTGGTCGGGGGCGCCGTGGGCGCCTTCCGGCCCCTGCTCCGTGGTCTTGATGAGATCTCCCTCCCGGTCCAGCATGCGGATACCGTTGTGGGCGAAGAGGACGAATTCCCGGAAAGTCTCCGTACCCGGCGCGGTGATGACCGCCGTCTCCCCGTGGTTTTCCTCCGCCGGGCAGACGCCGCTGTAATGCCTTGCCCCTGCCGGCTCCACGATGACGGCGCCGAAAAGCCCGTGGTGCCGGTGGTTGCGCAGGTCGCCGAAGGAGGTGAGCAGACAGGCGCCGTACTCCCGGTCGGCGTGCCACAGGTAGCGGACACACTCCCCGGGCCCGGCGGTCTGCTCCGCCGGGTTATAGCCCACATTGACGCCGGAGGACGCCACCGGATCGTACTTCAAAAACTGGGGATTGAGGGATACCCGGTCCCCGGGTCTGTGGGGAAGGTCCACCGGCACGGAGGGGTAGCTGTTCCAGCGGATGGGCACATCCGGGTCGAAGAGATTATGGAGGGTGACCTCCACCCAGTCTCCCGCGTTGACCCGGAGGATGAGCGGAACAGGCCTTTTGCGGCCGCACATGATATCTTTGGCCTGATCCAGAGGAACGAACAGCAGCCCCTCCGGGTCGTGGTCGCCGAAACGGTTGTAGCAGAGGTTCTTCTGGATGGCGGCCACCTCAAATTTCCGCACCACCGCGCCGGGCGGCGGCGTCCGTGGGGCGGCGACCGGCCGGATACCGCACAGGGGCGGCAGGTCCTTCCGTGGGGCGGCATGGACCCGGAGGATACCCCACAGGCCCAGCCACAGGTCGTCGATGCCGCCGGAATAATAGAGATAGTCCCCGGCGCCGTAGGGCTCGTCGATGCGGAGGTTGAAGGCCTCGGAGATACCGATGGTCTGGGACTGGACCAGAGGAGACACCGGGTCGGTGATCTCCTTGCGCCAGGGGAGGCCTGTGATATTCAGAATGTGCTGCTCCTCGTGGGCGCCGTCCAGCAGGCGGATGACCATGGGCTCGCCTGGGTAGGTCTCCAGGACGGGGGTAGCCGGGTCGCCGTAGCAGAAGGAGCTGAAGATGTGGGCGGGGTCGTTTTTGATCTTCAGCCGCTCTGGCATGGGCTCGCAGCGGTAGTTGATGCCCATGACCCCGGGGTCATCGTCGGAGCCGGGGTGCTCCGGTGGATTGAGGGGTCTCCCCTCCCCGTCAAAGAGCAGGGCAAAGTCGTGGAGGGCCAGGACGAATTCCCGGTGCATTTTGCCGTCGGCGGTGCGGATAACGGCTTTTGTGCCCCTTTTCAGCGGCTCCCACGTCTCGGGGTCCAGGAACTCCGCCCCGGCGGGCTCCACCAGGAGGGCGCCGAACAATCCGTGCTGCTGGTGAACGTTGGCAAACAGATGGTCATGGAAAAAGACGGCGTTGAGCTCCTCGTTGGCGAAGAACCGCTCGATGAGGGTCTCGTACTGCCGGGCCCCGGCGATATTGTTCCAGCCGTTGGCCGCACCGTCAGAGACGATGGTGTCGAACTTCACCAGATGGATGTGGAAGCCCACGATATCGGTGATGGTCTCCAACTGAAAGGCGCTGGCCTCAATGCGCTCGGGAAGGAAGTTGGTAAGCCGCACCTCAATGCAGTCCCCGGCGTTGGCCCGGAGGACCAGCGGCTCCGGACGGATCTCTCCCCGCTCCACCTTGGCCAGATAGCCGTCCAGATTCCCCTCCTTTTCAATGTCCTCCTTGAGGACAAAGAAGCGGCCCTGGGGATCGTGCCAGCCATATTTGTTGTAGACCACTTTCGCCTGTACCGCCGCGATATCAAAGATCTTGATATCTTCCGGTGTATCGCAGGGACAGGTCTCGGTATACAGGGCCCCGGGCGCGAAATTCTCCACGAAGTTGGCCTCTTCCAGAGGGGTTGGCTCTCGTGTGGGCTCCCCTTCCGGTGTCAGGACACCCAGAGGCGGCTGAAGGGGCTCCTCTCCGAAGGTCCCCGCCACAAAGTTGGGATATCCGGGGTGCAGTTCGTCCCTTGGCGGCGGGAGGGGACGGTCTCCCAGAGGTGTCAGGTTTTCGATGGGCGTACCGTCCGGGTAGGTCCCGCTGCCGTCCTGCAGGCGGTCGAACACCCGCCACAGGGTCCACATCCCCTCATGAAAGTGGGGGTAGAGGTGGCAGTGGAAGATGGCGTCCCCGATCATCCCGTTGAGACTGCCCGCGCCGTAGAGGATATCCAGCGTGTAGCACTCCTGGGGGCTGATGGAGATGGAGTCGATGATGGTGGACTTGGGGTCCTCCGGCTCCAGCCGCCACTGGTGGTTGTGGAGGTGGAACACATGGGTCTCTTTCACGCCGCCGTGGATGAGCCGGATCTTGGACGGGTCCCCCACGTAGGCCCGGAGGATGGGAGGCGCAGGGTCCCCATAGGCCCAGGAGCTCATGGAGATGTCCTCCGCCGTATCGGCGGGGTCGGCGTAGTGGTGGTCCAGGGGCAGGCGGTTGCGCATGGGCTCGGAGCGGTAGCTGATGGCCGTGGTGCCGTTGGGAAGGCCCGTGTGGGGATCCGTGGGCGGCTGGTTGTCTTTGTTCAGGATCTCCAGCTCGTCGTGGAAGAACACAGCGTATTCCCGGAAGGCCGGTTTCGCGGGGTGGTAAATGTCGGCGAACAGACCGCTGTCGATGGATTCACCTGTCACCGGATCGTACCAGGAGGACCCGGCCGACTCCACGATGATGGCCCCGAACAGGCCGTGGACATTGGTGCCGTCCTCGCCGCTGCGGGTGTCTGCCATGTCGGAAAAGAGATAGACCCCCTCCCGGTCGGCCTGCCAGGTGTAGCGGATGCGGCCGCCGGTGGTGGAGTCCGGGTTCTCCCCCACGTTGGCGCCGTCGGAGGTCAGGATATTATAAGGCAGGCCCTGCACGTGGATGGAGGCCCGGCGGCCCAGCCTGTTCTCAAAGTTGATCTGGACCGTGTCGCCCACATTGGCCCGGATGACCAGCGGGCGTACCTCCTCATAGGGCTGGGGCACGGGCAGCTCGAAGCGCCTGCGTGCCTCCCGCCGGATCCGCTCAGAGTCCTGCTTGAGCACATACATCATCCCGTTGGGATCGTGGTCGCCGAACTTGTTGTAGACAATGGGAAGAGAGATGGCCTCTATATCATAGACCCGGGTTTGTCCGGTATTCGGATAATTGGATAATTCCAGCATAGAACTGCTCTCCTTGCGTGTTACTGCACGGCATTCGATGACATCCGACCGCCGTGTACCCTATTCTATGCCGCTTGGTTACGGAAGGGTGTTCCCTTCCCGCCCCGGCGGCCGCCGTCCTGCCGGTGCAAAAAGAAAAACCTGTACGCTCCGCAGAGTACAGGTTTTTGCCAAAATATCTGGTATTGCCGATGGGGCAGACGGTATCGTCCCCCTATTTCCCGCGGCGCGGCTTCTTTCCGCCCGGCTCGCCGTGGTCCATCCCGTAGAGAACGAAGTTCTGGTTCCGGTCACAGACCGCCAGGAAAACATCCCGCGCCGAGTGGATATGGCGCTGGTTGAGCTGTTTGTCCAGCCAGGTCCTGTCCAGTCCCATGCGCTTCAAATTGTCCTCTAGGATGCGGCCATCCATGATCAACTCGGTAAAAAGCAGCTCCTGCTCCGGCGCCAGGCCCATGTCGTTGGGCGTGGCGGGACGCTGACTGCTCACCGGAAGGATGGTGAGTTTTCCGTTATACTCGTAAACCGCGGTCTGGATCCCCGTCAGGTCAAAGTATCCCTGCTGCCTGCACATGACCATGAACTCGCTCAGGTCCAGCTTGGCCTTTTTCAGGTTTTCCCGGTACAGCTTTCCGTGGTCCATGAGGATGGTGGGCGTGCCGTTGAGATACTTGCGCGCCCGCGGAAATTTGTTGGCCATGATGCTCAGCAGCAGGGTGACGCCGCCGTATATCGCCATGGCGGTCAGCGGCTTCCAGGGTTCCTCCAGCTCCGTGGCCATCTCCGCCGCGATGGAGCCGATGGTGATCCCCGTGATATAGTCGAAAAAATCCAGCTGGGCGATCTGTTTGTGCCCGATGAATTTGGCCACCAGAAACAGCGCGCCGAAAGAGCCCAGCGCCGTCAGGCAAAGGATCAGAAAACTCATGCGTCAGCCCCCTTTTCCTCTATTCTGGCCCGGCCTCCGTCAAAACATACGCTGAGTCTCCGTGTCCTGCTCCCGGAGATACAGGCGTTTTTTCGGGAGTGAGGAAGGACAGCGGGAGTTTGCAGAGTGGAAGAAACAGCGGGAAACCGAGCAACAGAAACAGGCATAACAAAGGCGGGAACATCTCAAACGATGTCCCCGCCTTATCTAAATTTGTCCGTTCGTTTTCTGGCTTTTAGGTCTTTCCTGGAAATGACTTCATATTCATCCCACTTAACACGGGATTTGTTCCATCCATGCAATATTACAAAGAAAACAGCATGAATCATCAGCAAGATGATACCAGACGGCAACATGGGATTATTAAACCATCCCAAGAAAAAGTATGCAGTAATTCCTACAGCATACCATGCTGCAATAACAGTCGTGACCGCATAATCGGCAATGCCAAGTGCTGATAAGCGGGAGGGATACTTATTGATGAGATACTGATTATAGCACAACGGAATATTTGTTCGGATGCGAGTACTGTATCCGCTGTGCTGTCCAATTAAATATTTTGAAGCCCTGGGAGAGTTTATTTCAATATACTTTTGAATTTTATCTTTTTCATTCCACCATGCGTTTTCTCTGCATAACATAATTCCCAAAAGCCAAATGGGAACCACTAAAAACAGCAACCAAAGGAATAGAATGGATAGTACGGCTATAAGACCCGGAATAATCATCATTTCCCCCACAATAATCAGATAGGATGTATTTATTATATTTAAGAATTTAGAATAAAGCAAGGGCAGGAATTTTTCTTCCTGCCCTTTAGCGCTAAAATATATTCTCAATAGAAATGATAAATCCGAACACACTACCCACTTGGATAATGTAGTTCGGATTATCATTGTTTGGTCGGAGTGTAATTATAGGATCTGGAAAAAATCAGTCATATCAATGGTTTGCAGGCAGCAGGCAAGAGATTTTTATCCTGAAAATGAAAAAACAAGAGAATTACCGCTTATAAAAATTTGCGAATGTCCACGGCAAGCTGTTCTTCCAAATTGATCAGCCGTTTCGCAATATCCTTGGAAACTTCATCTGCTGCCTCATATTGGTTTAGATACTTGTTCAGCGATTTGACACCCATATTACAGCCATCTGTCATCAGGTCTGCAATCGTCTGATCGGAGTTATTCATCCCCATTTTCATGCTGGTTTTAATCCAAGACATCCCCTTGGCAATGGGGGGTGGCTCTTTTCCATCATCATGGTATTTTTCCAGGAGGGCCTGAATCTCATCCTTTAGCTTTTCGTGTTTCTTTTTGCACTCCGTCAGATATTGCTTAAGTGCACCACTGTGCACTTGATCAAGAACATCATCAATGGATGCGACCCCCATTTTAACGCCTGCGTCACATTCCCGAAGCAGTTTTATCGTGTCCTGTTCAATCATAGAAAATTGAGCCCCTTTAGTAAGATGAAGTTAGTCTGTACAGTTTTGCATTCTTTATTCTCTGGCCCAACAGCGAAGCTTGGACAGTATTGACACCAATTTCCGGGTAAGGCGCTGCATAGAGCATTGGGTATATAAAAACAAATCGACAGGCTTCTCATCGAAACCTGTCGATTTTGGATTGGAGTGTAATTATAGGGTTTCAGAATCTCCAAATTCGCGGAAATCTGCGATCAGGTTTCCATCCAAATCCAGGATGTAATGCCAACCCAAGAAGTCCCGACAGTGGATCTGGTTATCATCTATCCAGAAGTGTTGTTTCGAATGAAGGGAAACAAGAATATCCCGTCCAGAGAAACTCCAAATCTGTTTAAGATGTGAGTCGTAACGAAAAATTTCTCCTTCGCCCCAAATTAAATATCCACCATCAATAGGATGTATTTCGAATAAGCCTCCTATGTTATCGCATTTTTCGTATTGGATGATAAGGCCGGTATCCATATCAATTCTGACAATAGAATCAAATAGGATCGTTGTTAGAATATTTCCCTCCAAGGCAGCATAAGGCTCATAATTTGAACATATTAAGTCGAGGAGCGCTATCTTTAACGAATGCCCATCCAAACGGGTAATACGAAATGTGCGTGTCATAAAATAGCCATTGGTATCTATTTTCTCTGTATTATGCACGATATCATATTGGTCAAGAAACGGCTGCTCCTCAACACTAGTGAGCACTGCATATTTTTCGTTATGAAGGTGCATGCAAACTCCTCCGTGTGTTTCTTTAAGGTAAGAAAAAAGGTAAATCCTATAAGGATTTACCCTTGGTCGGAGTGTAATTATAGGATCTGAGCTTTCCGGTCACAGCTCACCAAATCGAAGCCCAACGAAATGGGTTCGATTTGGAAAGGAGGAGCAACGGCGTGAGCGCGAGATGACTTTTTGATGCAACGCATAAAAAAGTCGCCGCAAGCGATATAAAGCTTGCGGCGGCGTGGTCCGAGTGACTGGATTCGAACCAGCGGCCTCTTGAACCCCATTCAAGCGCGATACCAAACTTCGCCACACCCGGATATTCAATTTTGTCTCTCTGTCCCAGACAGCTTATATAATATAACACATCCCATCTTCCTTTGCAAGTGCTTTTTCCTCTTTTTTTGCCGCACACACATTTTTATTCTGCGGCATAGGCTGGCACAAAAGGAGGAATGCCCCTTGACTGCAAATGGCACTATCATCACCCGCGTATTCACCTCACAAGCCCGTCTGCCTCTGGCGGGTGCGATGGTCGCATTCACTCAGGACGCCCCCGACGGCAAACGGACCCTATTGGCCCTCCGCATGACGGACACCAGCGGGATGACGGCCCCTGTGCGCATTTCCACTCCGCCGGTTATCGACGGCACCAGCCCCGGCGGCCCGACGCCCTTCGCGGTCTGTGATATCTGGGCCGAGGCGCCTGGCTACGAGCTCAGCAGCATCCGGGATGTCCAGATCTTTCCGGGTGTGGAGACCGTTCAGGATATCGAACTCATTCCCCTCCCCCAGACCCGGGCCCAGCTTCAAGACACCGATGTCTCCTTCGTCACACCTCAGGACCTGTAGAAAGGAGGTCCGTATGCCGACTGTTGTAACGCCCTATATTCCACAGTATATCACCGTACATCTGGGACCGCCCCAGTCCAACGCGGAAAACGTCACCGTTTCTTTCCCCGACTATGTAAAAAACGTGGCCTCCAGCGAGATCTATCCCACCTGGGAACCTGCGGCCCTCCGGGCCAACATCCTGGCTATCATCTCGTTCGCCCTGAACCGGGTCTATACCGAGTATTATCCCAGCCGGGGGTATCCCTTTAACATTACCTCCAGCACCGCCTACGACCAGAAGTTTATCAATGGGCGGAACTTCTTCGAGAATGTGGAACAAATCGTGGATGAGATCTTCACCACCTATATCCGGCGGAAAGGATTTGTGGAGCCGCTGGCCGCCAAATTCTGCAATGGCACCACCGTTACCTGCGACGGACTCTCCCAATGGGGCAGCCAGGAGCTGGCCCAGCAGGGCTATAATTCCATGGATATCCTGCGCCGCTACTACGGCGACGATATTGAGCTGGTTCCCAACACCCCCGTTATGGGCATCCAGTATTCCTATCCCGGCTATCCCCTCCGCCGGGGCAGCTCCGGTGAAAAGGTGGTCCAGCTCCAGGTCATGCTCAATCAGGTGGCCAGGGATTACCCCGCCATCCCCCGTATCCAGCCCGTGGACGGAGTCTTTGGCTCGGCCACCGAGCAGTCCGTCCGCAAATTTCAGCAGATCTTCAATCTGGCGCCGGACGGCGTGGTGGGCAATGGGACCTGGTATAAGCTGGTCTACCTCTATGTGGGTATCCGCGATCTGGCGGAGCTCATCAGTGAGGGGCAGACCTTCTATCGGATCCAGGTCCCCACGGAAGGGCAGCTTGCCATTGGAAGTCAGGGCGACAGTGTAAAGGTCATCCAGTACATGCTTCGGGTCATTGCAGAGTTTTACGACGAGGTCCCCGTCGTGGCTATCGACGGTATATATGGGACCGGAACGCAAAACGCGGTATTGGCCTTCCAGCGGCGCGAAGGTCTGCCCCAAACCGGCGCTGTGGACGCCGCCACCTGGGACGCCCTCTCCCGGGCCTATGAGGGCATCCGCACCACTCTGGTCTCGGACAGCCGGCTGATCCCCCTCTCCACCATTACCGGAGGCCGGTATTGACACAAGGAGGTGAATCCATGATCTTTTCTCCCATTGAGCCCGGCATGCGCAGTCACGTGTGCAGCCACGCTCAGCGCACCTTTCTGGATCTGAGCCCCTATCTGGACGGGATCGAGCCCGGCCCGGTCAACGGCCTGCACCTGGGGCCGTCGGTGCGCAACGTCCAGTGGTTCCAGCGGATGCTGGGGCAGGCGCAGAACGGCGTTCTGGACGAGGCGCTGATGCAGCGGCTCTCCGCGCTGCAGCGGCTGGTCCGGGGCAACGGCTGACCCGGCGGACACAACACTTCACGCGCCCATGCGCTTACAGCAAAACAGAGCGGCGGCGCAGTCATGCGCCGCCGCTTTTTGTCTCAGCTCTCACGGTCCACGGTGTGGAACTGCTTCAGGTTTCCGATCTTCTGGCTCCGCCGGTCCAGCTCGTCCATGACCGCGGTCAGCGGGATATCCTGGGCCACCATCAGCACCATCAGGTGATAAATGAGGTCGGAGATTTCCCCCACCGTCTCCTTCTCCTTGCCGTTCTTGGCGGCGATGATGGTCTCGGCGGACTCCTCCCCCACCTTTTTCAGGATCTTGTCCAGCCCCCGCTCAAAGAGGTAGCAGGTGTAGGAGCCCTCCTGAGGATGGCTCTTCCGGTCCAGCACCACCTGGTAGAGGCTGCGCAGCGTGTCGTTGCTCATGTTCATAGTTGGTCTCCCTCCAGTTCGATCTCGTTGAAAAAGCAGCTCCGGGCGCCGGTGTGGCAGGTAGGCCCCACGGGCTTGCAGAAATAGAGCAGAGTATCGGTATCACAGTCGGTCATCACCCGCTTGACATGCAGGAAATGGCCGGAGCTCTCCCCCTTGTTCCAGAGCTTCTGCCGGCTTCGGCTCCAGAACCACGCGGTCCCGGTTTTCAAGGTCAGCTCCACCGCCTCACGGTTGGTAAAGCCCAGCATCAGGACCTCCAGCGTGTCAACATCCTGGATGATCACCGGAATTAAGTCGGATTTTTGAAAAAGCTGGTCTAAATCGAAGCTCATCTCATCACCTCACCGGGATATTCTGCCCGCGCAGATAGTCCTTGACCTGGGGTACGGTCAGCTCCCCGAAATGGAAGAGCGAAGCGGCCAGCGCCGCATCGCACCCGGTCTCCTCAAAGACCTCCGCGAAGTGCTCCAGACTGCCGCAGCCGCCGGAGGCGATCACCGGGATGCCCACCGCCTGGGCCACGGCCCGGGTCATGGCCAGGTCGAAGCCCGCCTTGGTGCCGTCGGTGTTCATGGAGGTGAGCAGGATCTCACCTGCCCCCAGGGCCTCGCCCTGCTTCACCCAGTCGATGAGATCAATACCCGTTGGCTTGCGGCCTCCGGCCACCACCACCTCCCAGGTACCGTCCCCACGGGCCCGGGCGTCCACCGCCAGCACGACGCACTGGGAACCGAAGCGCTCCGCCGCCTGAGCAATGAGCTGGGGATTGGCTACCGCCGCCGAGTTCACCGAGATCTTGTCGGCCCCCGCCCGCAGCAGCTGCTGAAAGTCCTCCACGGTCCGGATGCCGCCGCCCACCGTCAGAGGCACGAAAACCTGGCTGGCGGTGCGCTCCACGATATCGGCCACTGTCTTGCGGGCCTCCACCGTGGCCGTAATGTCCAGAAAGACGATCTCGTCGGCCCCCTGGTCGGAGTAATATCTGGCCAGCTCCACCGGGTCGCCGGCGTCCCGGATGTTGACGAAGTTGACCCCCTTGACCACCCGGCCGTCCCGGACGTCCAGACAAGGAATGATGCGTTTGGCTAACACTGGGTTCCCCCCTCCCTGACTGCCGCGGCCAGATCGATGGTCCCGGCATAGTAGGCTTTGCCGATGATGGCGCCGTACAGCCCCATGGCATGGAGCTTCTCGATATCCTCCAGCACCGACACGCCACCTGAGGCCACGATTTGCCCCGAATATACCTTTTGCAGCTCGGCCAGCCGGGCAAAGGAAGGCCCCGACAGGGCTCCGTCAGTATCAATATCTGTAAAGATGATTGTCCTTACACCCATTGACTCCATAGACTTTGCAAACTCCAGATAATCCAGCCCGGAGTCCTCCACCCAGCCGGCGGTCTTGACCTTTCCGTTCAGCGTATCCACGCCCACGGCAATGCGCTCACCGTAGCGCTCCACGGCGGCACGGACGAAATCCGGGTCACTGACGGCGGCCGAGCCGATAACGGCCCGGTAAACGCCAAGGCGGAACACCTCCTCCAGGTCAGCCATGGAGCGGATGCCGCCCCCCAGTTCCACCCGCAGGCCGGACTGCTCCGCCACCGTCTTCACGATGGCGCCGTTCCTGCGCACCCCGTCTTTCGCGCCGTCCAAGTCCACCATATGGATATAGCGGGCCCCGGCGTCATAGAAGGCCCCGGCCGTGGCAATGGGGTCCTCAGCCACCTGATGGACCGTTGCAAAATCTCCTTTGTAAAGTCGAACTACTTTGCAGTCTTTCAGGTCAATGGCGGGTAAAATGATCATCGGTTCAGCCCTCCGAAATTCTTCAGGATATGCAGGCCCACCTCGCCGCTCTTCTCCGGGTGGAACTGGCAGCCGTAGACGTTCCCGCTCTGCACGGCAGCCACCACCTCGGTGCCGTAGTCGGTGGCGGCAATGACCTGACCGGGATCGGCAGCCCTGCCGCAGAAGGTATGGACAAAGTAGACGAAGCACCCCTCGTCCAAACCGGAAAAGAGGGGCGACACGTTGGGAAAGCGCAGACTGTTCCAGCCGATGTGAGGCAGCTTCAGATCGGTCCGGATCCGCTCCACAGAACCATGGACAAGTCCAAGCCCTTTACAGTCCCGGACTTCCTCGCCACGGTCGAAAAGCAGCTGCATCCCCAGGCAGATGCCCAGAATGGGCTTGCGCGCGGCCTGCCCGATGACCAGTTTGTCCAGGCCGGGGCCCCGCAGGCGCTCCGCCGCATCGGGAAAGGCTCCCACGCCGGGCAGGATGATGGCGTCGGCCCGCTCCAACTCGGCGGCGTCGCTGGTGATGCGGGTCTCCAGTCCCAGATATTTCATGGCGTTGGTGACGCTTTTCAGGTTGCCCACGCCGTAGTCCACGATGGCAGTGTAGCTCATCCCAGCACCCCCTTGGTGGAGGTGACAGCGCCGCCCTCCACCTTTACGGCGTCCTTCATGGCCATACCCAGGGACTTGAAGAGGGCCTCGGTGATGTGGTGGGCATTTTTGCCGTAGAGCGCCTTCATATGCAGGGTCAGACCGGCATTCATGGCCACCGCCCGCATGAATTCCTCCGTGAGGCAGGAATCGTAGGAACCGATCATGGGCTGGGGCATCTCCGCGTCAAAGACCAGGAAGGAGCGGCCCGAGAAATCCAGGGCAGTAAGGCACAGGGCCTCGTCCATGGGCACATAGCAGGAGCCGTAACGCCGGATGCCCCGTTTGTCCCCCAGCGCCTGCCGGAGGGCCTGCCCCAGGACGATGCCGGTATCCTCCACCGTGTGGTGGCCGTCCACCTCCAGGTCGCCCTTCACGATCAGGTCCAGGCCAAAGCCGGCATAAAAGGCAAATGCGGTGAGCATATGGTCGAAGAACCCGATCCCCGTGGAGATATGGACCTCTCCCCCGTCCAGACACAGGGACAGGCGGATGTCGGTCTCCTTGGTAGTGCGGGTGATGGCTGCGGTGCGCGCCATAGTATTCCTCCTTACTTATTCGAACCGGACCCGGATGGAATTGGCGTGGGCGGTGAGCTTTTCAGTCTCGGCAAGGGCGATGATCTGGTCCTTGATGGGCTCCAGGGTCTCCCGGCTGTATTCAATGACGCTCATGGTCTTGAGGAAGCTGTCCACGCTGAGGGGCGAGAAGAACCGGGCCGTGCCGCTGGTGGGCAGCACATGGTCGGGGCCGGCCAGGTAGTCTCCCAGGGGCTCGGGCGACCAGGCGCCCAGAAAGACCGCGCCCGCGTTCTTCAGCTTGGGCAGCAGGGCCCGGGGCTTCTCCGTGACCACTTCCAGGTGCTCAGGGGCGATCTCGTTGGCCAGCGCGGCGGCCTCGTCCAGGTCCCGGCACACGATGGCGCAGCTGAAGTCCCGCAGGGAGCACTCCATGATCTCCGAGCGGCTGAGATAGCCGGTCTGGCGGACGATCTCGGCGTCCACCGCCCGGGCCAACTCATCGCTGGTGGTGAGCAGCACGGCGGAGGCCAGCTTGTCGTGCTCGGCCTGGCTGAGCAGATCGGCGGCCACATATTTGGGGTCGGCGCTGCCGTCGGCGATGACCAACACCTCGGAGGGACCGGCCACCATGTCGATATCCAGTTTGCCGTAGGCCATCCGCTTGGCGGCGGCCACATAGGCGTTGCCGGGCCCTACCAGCTTATCCACCCGGGGGATAAACCCCGCGCCGTAGGTCAGGGCGGCCACGGCCTGGGCGCCGCCCACGGCGATGACCCGGTCCACCCCGGCGATTTTAGCCGCCGCCAGTACGGCGCTGTTCAGGTTCTCGGTGGGGGGCGTGACCATGACGATCTCCTCCACCCCGGCCACCCTGGCAGGCACCACGTTCATCAGTACGCTGCTGGGATAGGCCGCCGTACCGCCGGGCACATACACGCCCACCCGGCTCAGGCCCCGGACCACCCGGCCCACAGTGCCGCCGTCGGGGGAAGTCCATTCCATGGTCCTGGCCAGCAGCTTCTCGTTGTAATCCCGAATGTTGGCCGCGGCGTGCTCCATGGCCCGGATCAGCTCCGCCGGACAGGCCGCGTAGGCCACATCCAGCTCAGCAGGACTGATCTCCCGGGGCGCAGCCTTGTCAAACCTCAGGGAATAGTCCCGGACAGCCGCAAAGCCGTTTTCCTTTACATTCTTTAGTATTTCAGCCACAGCGCGGTCTATCGCCTCGTTGGCGCTGGCCGCCCGGGCCCGCATGGCCCGGATGCACTCCTGCTCCGCGGAGCCGTCCGCCCGGATGATCTGTATCATGCCTGTTCCCTCCGCTTCTCCAGCTCGGCCTCGCAGCGGCCGATGAAATCCTCGATCTGAGACTTGTGCAGCTTCATACTGGCGGTGTTGACGATGAGCCGGGCGCTGACCTGGGCCACATCCTCGATGGGCACCAGCCCATTCTCCCGCAGGGTGGCCCCCGTCTCCACGATGTCCACGATGCCGTCGGCCAGCTCCAGCAGCGGCGCCAGTTCCACCGAGCCCTCGATCTTGATGATGTCCACGTCCATACCCTTTTTCTCAAAGAAGGCGCGGGTCACATTGGGGTATTTGGAGGCGATGCGCCGGGTCTTGTAGGTGCCGTAAAAATCGCTGCCCTGCTTTACCGCCAGGGCGAAGCGGCATTTGCCAAAGCCCAGGTCCAGCACCTCGTAGAAGGACTTGCCCTTCTCCAGAATGGTATCCTTGCCCACAATGCCCAGGTCGCACACACCGTGCTCCACATAAGTGATGACGTCGGGGGCCTTGGCCAGCACCGCCTCCAGCGGATAATTGGGTACTGTCAGCAGCAGGCGGCGGCCCGGTTCCTTGATGGGAGTGCAGTCCAGCCCCATTGCCTCAAAGAGCTCCACGCTCTTGTCCTGTAGCCGTCCCTTGGTCAGGGCGATACGCAGCTTCTGACTCATACCTCCACCATCCTTTCGCCGCCCGCTTCCAGCACCAGCACCCGGGCCGCGCCCTTTTCCCGGGCCAGGGCCACCGAGCCCTCCAGGGAATCGCAGGGCGAGAGCTCACAGGTGCCCGCGGCGCGGCTGTCCACCGCCGCCAGGGCACGGTCCAGCTCGCTGTCCTCAAAGTGGACCAGTACACCTACCGGAGGGGCCTCCACGCTGGGGCGGCACATAGCCACCGCATCCACGTCCACCGCAAAGCCAGTAGCGGGGGCCGGGCGGCCGAAGGAGGCCACCAGGCTGTCATACCGGCCGCCGGAGAGAACGGCATCCCCTGCTCCCTCCACATAGCCCCGGAATACCACGCCGGTGTAATAGTCGATCTGATGCACCAGACCAAGGTCAAAGCGGATATACTTGCCGTAGCCCGCGTTGCTCAGCGTCTCGCTGAGTTCCAGCAGGTAGGTCACCGCCTCATTCTCCCCGGCCAGGGCCTCGGCCTCGCCCAGCACCTCCACTCCGCCGAACAGACGGCTGAGACGGCTGAGGGCTTTGGAGGCAGGTTGGTCGGCGTAAGGCGCCAGGAAATCGTTGAGCGCGGCGAAGTTCTTACCCTCGATGAGAGCGCGCATCTCCTCCACCTGCTCCTGGTCCATGTCCATCCGCCCGGCCAGGGAGCGGAAGAACCCGGCGTGGCCCAGTTCGATGTGGAATCGTGCCAGGCCGCAGGCGCGCAGGGAATCCACCGCCATGGCGATGATCTCCAGGTCGGCCTTTTTCCCCGCCGCGCCGATGAGCTCCACGCCGCACTGGGCAATCTCGCTGCTGCCGCCCCGGTGCTGGTCGCCGGAGCGGAAGACGGTCTCGGCGTAAAAAAGCCGCTGGGGCAGGGGCATGGCCTTGAGCTTGGTGGCCGCCACACGGGCGATGGGCGCGGTGCAGTCGGGCCGCATGACCATGATCTTGCCGCTGCGGTCGATGATCTTGAGCATGGCCTCCTGGGGCATGGGGTTGCCCGACTGGAGGAAGAGGTCGTAAAATTCCACCTCGGGGGTGCTGACCTCCGCGTAGCCCCGGCGGCGGAAGAGCCCGGTCAGGGCATCCTGGGCACTGCGGCGGTCACGGCACTCGGCAAAGAGCCGGTCACGGGTCCCCTCCGGTGTATTGATGCTGTACTTCATGGGAGAAATCCTCCTGTCGCTTTATCGCTTTACCACGCTAATATACTACAAGCCGGGACACTTGTCAATAGGCGCCTCCCATTTCGATGGAATGGTTTCCCTTCGAACATGCGGTACAGTCAAATGGGCGCGGGCCGTCACGGCCCGCGCCCATCCCACGCTTGACTGAAAAAGCCTTACAGGACCAGAGAGGGGGCGGAGTACACCCGGGCCGCCATCTCGCTGTTGAGCATGTACAGGCCCTTGGCGTCGTCGCCGAAGAGCTCCATCTTCTTGATCATGTCCTCGGCGTTCTTCTCCTCCTCGCCCTGCTCCTTGACGAACCAGTCCAGGAACTGCATGGTGCGGAAGTCCTTCACGCCGTAGGCCGCCTCATAGATGGTGTGGATCAGGCTGGTCACATACTGCTCATGCTCCAGACCATACTTGAGGACCTGCAGCTTGTCGTTCAGGTCCTTGTCGGGCTTGGCAATGGCGTCCAGCGTCACCTTCTCGCCGTTGTTCTGCAGGTACTGCAGGAACAGCATGGCGTGATCCCGCTCCTCCTGAGCCTGGATCTTGTACCAGTTGGCAAAGCCGTCCAGGCCAATCTCTTCATAATAGACCGAGAAATCCAGGTACAGATAAGCAGAGTAGAACTCCTTGTTGATCTGGGTATTCAGCAGCTCGGCTACCTTCTTGTCCAGCATAAAAAACACCTCTTCTTTATTTATAAAGCTTGGAGCATGCCTATCGTATCACTTTTTCCCTGCCGATACAAGGGCTAACCTCTGATTTTTTATCCCGGCGGGCGCAGCTTGTGTTGGACCATGTATCGTTCCGCCATTCAAAAAGAACTATACGTTACGGCGGGACGAGGGCGCCCCGCCCTACACATTTTCCCTTGCGGGGACGGCATGCCTCTTAGAACCCGTCGAACAATGTGATCTGGCTGGTATCCGGCATGCCGCCCCACAGGGCAGGCCCTGCGGGGACCCCTTTTTCTTTGATCTGCTCCGGCGGAATGAATCCGCCGGGCATCAAGGTTTTGCTCCGCAAAACACTTGGACGCCGCTTCCGCGGCGGGGACGGCATGCCTCTTAGAACCCGTCGAACAATGTGATCTGGCTGGTATCCGGCATGCCGTCCATGGCGCCGGCGGCCTTGAGCTGCTCGATGTGGGTCTTGGACACCTTGGGACAGGCGGCGGAGAACTCCTCCACAGAGATAAAGTGCTTGCCCTCCCGCTGCTCCAGGATGGACCAGGCCGCCGTCTCGCCCAGGCCCGGGATGGAGGTAAAGGGCGGGATGAGGGTATTCTTCTCCTTGTCGATGCGGAACAGCGTGGCGTGGGAACGGTACAGGTCCACATGCTCAAAGGTGAAGCCGCGGAGGTAGAACTCGTAGACCACCTCCAGCGTGGTGAGCATGTCCTGCTCCACGGCGGTGGCCGCCTTGTCCTTGGCGATGATCTCCTTCATTTTTGCCAGAGCCACATCCATGCCCCAGCACATGCAGGTGGCGTCAAATGCCTTGGCACGGATGGAAAAATAGGCCGCGTAAAAGGCCAGGGGCTCGTGGACCTTGAACCAGGCGATGCGGAAGGCCATCATCACATAGGCCACGGCGTGGGCCTTGGGGAAGAGGTACTTGATCTTCTTGCAGGAGCCGATGTACCAGTCGGGCACACCGGCGGCCACCATCTCTTCTTCGGCGCCCTCGGGCAGTCCCCTGCCCTTTCGCACCGCCTCCATGATCTTGAAGGACCGCTTTTCCGGCATGCCGCAGGAGATGAGGAAGAGCATGATATCGTCGCGGCAGCCGATGGCCTGGTTGACCGGGATACCCTGCTGCACGATCAGGTCCTTGGCGTTGCCCAGCCACACGTCGGTACCGTGAGAGAAGCCGGACAGCCGGACCAGCACGTCGAACTGGGTGGGCTGGGTGTCCACCAGCATCCCCCGAACAAACGATGTGCCAAATTCCGGGATGGCCACCGCGCCGGTGGGACCCAGGATTTTGTCATCCTCAAACCCCAGCACCTCCGAGGAGGTGAAGATGGACATGGTGTCCGGGTCGTCCAGGGGGATCTGCTGGGCGTTGACACCGGTCAGGTCCTCCAGCATGCGGATCATAGAGGGGTCATCGTGCCCCAGCATGTCCAGCTTCAGGATGTTGGACTCCATGGAGTGATATTCAAAATGAGTGGTAACGATATCGGTATCGGTGTCATCCGCCGGGTGCTGTACCGGGCAGAAGTCGTAAATCTCCCGGTTCTGGGGGATGACCACCATGCCGCCGGGGTGCTGGCCGGTGGTGCGCTTGACGCCGGTACAGCCCAGAGCCAGCCGGTTCTCCTCCGCCCGGGTGACGTGGATACTCCGCTCGTCCAGGTATTTTTTTACATAGCCGAAGGCGGTCTTTTCGGCCACCGTGCCGATGGTGCCCGCCCGGAACACGTGGCTCTCGCCGAAGAGCTCAAAGGTGTGCCGGTGGGCCTTGGCCTGGTATTCGCCCGAGAAATTCAGGTCGATATCGGGCACCTTGTCGCCGCCGAAGCCCAGGAAGGTCTCGAAGGGGATGTTGAAGCCGTCCTTCACATAGGGCGTGCCGCACACGGGACACACCGCGTCGGGCATGTCGGCGCCGCAGCCATATCCCTCCCGTGGGCCGGTCTCAAAGTCCGAATGCTTGCACTTGGGACAGCGGTAGTGGGGCGCCAGGGAGTTGACCTCGGTAATGCCCGACATGAAGGCCACCAGCGAGGAGCCCACGCTGCCCCGGGAGCCCACCAGATAGCCGTGCTCCAAGGAGTCCTGCACCAGCTTCTGGGCCGACATGTAGATCACGTCGTAGTGCCGGCCCAGGATGGCGTCCAGCTCAATATTGATGCGGTCCACCACGATCTGGGGCGGCTCCTCACCGTAAAGCTCCTTTGCTTTTCCCCATACCAGCCGCTTCAGTTCTCCTTCCGAGTCCTCCAGGGCGGGCGGGAAGAGCCCGTTGGGCAGGGGCACCACGTCCTCACACCAGTCGGCCACCAGATTGGTGTTGCGCACCACCACGTTGTAGGCCTCATCCTTCCCCAGGTAGGAGAACTCCTCCAGCATTTCGGTGGTGGTCTTGAAGTAGATGGGCAGCGGGGAATCCGCGTCCTCAAAGCCCTTGGTCGCCAGCAGGATGTGCCGGTAGATCTCGTCCTCCGGGTCCAGGAAGTGGACGTCTCCGGTGGCGCACACCGGCTTGTCCAGGGCCTTGCCCAGCTCCACGATGGTACGGTTGAAGTTCCGGATATCCTCCTCGCTCTGGACCATGCCCTTGCGGAGCATGAAAGCGTTGTTGCACACCGGCTGGATCTCCAGAAAATCATACCAGGAGGCAATGCGCTTGAGCTCGCTGAACTCCTTGTGTCTGGTCACAGCCTCATAGAGCTCGCCCGCCTCGCAGGCCGAGCCCAAAATGAGGCCCTCCCGGTGCTGGTTGATCAGGCTCTTGGGCATGATGGGGAAGCGCTTGAAGTGTTCCAGATGGGACTTGGACACCAGCTGGTACAGATTGCGCAGGCCCAGCTGATTTTTGGCCAGCACAATCAGGTGCTTGGGCTGGCGCTTTGCCTTGCCCGCGCCCCGCAGCTTGGTCATGGCCGGGTTGATGGCCTGGAGGGTATGGACGCCCCGGTCCTCCAGCATTTTGAAGAAGGGCACCAGCATATAGGCCACGGTGGCCGCGTCGTCGCTGGCACGGTGGTGGTTGAAGGCGGGCAGGTTCAGGTGCCCGGCAACCACGTCCAGCTTGTGCTTGGAGAGCTGGGGCAGCAGATTCTGGGCCAGGATCAGGCTGTCCAGAGAAGTGTTATCAAAGGGGCGGCCCATTTTCCGGCAGCCGGCGGCGATAAAGCCCATGTCGAACTCTGCGTTGTGGGCGGCCAGAGGCCGGCCGGCAGCAAAGTCCAGAAAGGCGTTGATGGCCTCCTCCTGAGAGGGGGCGTCGGCCACCATCTCGTCGGTGATGCCGGTGAGGGAGATGATGTTCCGGTCCATGGGCCGGCCGGGGTTGGCGAAGGTATTGAAGGTCTCGGCCACCTCTCCATCGCGCAGCACCACGGCGCCGATCTCGGTGATCACGTCCTTCTGCCGGTCCAGCCCGGTGGTCTCGATGTCAAAGCAGACAATCTCGCCGTGAAAGTCCTGCTCCGCGTCCCCATGGACCACCACCCGGTCGTCCACGTCGTTGATGTAATAGGCCTCCACGCCGTAGAGGACCTTGATCTTCTTGGCCGAGTGCCAGGCGTCCGGGAAGGACTGGGCCACGCCGTGGTCGGTGATGGCGATGGCCCGGTGGCCCCAGGACTCGGCCCGCTTGACCACGTTTTTATCCTGACCCAGCTTGGGGCCCACCTGGGTCAGGGCGTCCATGGTGGACATGGTGGTGTGCAGATGGAGCTCCACCCGCTTTTCCGGCGCGTCGTCGGTCTTGACCGGCTTGGCGCTCTCCATGATGGCGTAGGGCTCCAGCACCATGTCGTTGGTGAAGCGGTCGATGTTCAGCCGGCCCTGGACCAGCAGGTGCATCCCCTTTTTCACCCCGTCCACAATGGGCTTGCCCTCTTCGCCGGGGAAGAACTTGTTAATGCGCACTGAGCCGGTGTAGTCGGTCATGTCGAAGGAAACCACCCAGGCCCCCCGCTTCTTCAGTTCCTTGTGATCCACGGCGAATACGTCGCCCTCCACGATGACGGTGCCCATGTCCAGCTCCAGAGTATGCATGGGGACGGCGATTCCCTTCACCTCCCGCTTGCCGAAGAGGAGCTTGCTCTTGGGCTGGGCCTTTTTCTCCCCGCCGGAGGGCTTGGCGGTACGCAGCTTTTTCAGCGCCTCCTGCCGGATGGCCTCGGTGCGGGCAAAGGCCTCGGCCGCGCCGGTGTCCACGGTGGGGTGCTCCCCCTCGGTGGAGGCCGCCGGAGACTCGGCCGCGGCGGGGATGCACTCCGCCGCGGGCGGTGCGGCGCTCTCCGGCGGAGAAATGACGGCAGGCTCCACCGAAACCGGGCTATTGGCCAGCAATTCCACCCGGGTCAGGCGGTAGAAAGCTGCCAGAGCTCCCTCCAGCGTGGTCCGCACGCCCTCGCCCAGCGGCAGGGGGCACTCCAGCTCGGCCTGCAGGGTGCGCGCCCCCCGGTCGATGACCGCGCCAGTCACCATGCACGCCCGCAGCGCAGGCAGGAGCGCGGGCTCCGGCCGCCAGGCGGAGAACAGCTCCATAAATGGGATCTTTTTTTCCTCTGCCATAGACAGGGCTCCTATCTGACTTGGTTCTGGGCAGGCTCCAGGCTCACCTTCACCGTGAATTGAGCGGAGGCCTGCTTCTCATAGCGCTTGGCCACACCGCAAAAGTACCGGAAGCCCAGCTCCTTGGGCATATTCTTCTTGCCCGCGGGCAGATAGCCCACAGGCTCCAGCGCGGCCCGGACCATGCGGCCGATGGACTTCCGGGTCAGGTCGCTGCGCAGGTCCACCCCGCAGCCGGGATGGCTGTCACAGTACTGCTCGATCTCCCCGGCGCACACCGCCAGGGCGGGCATTTTCAGCTCCGAGGCGATGGCCATCCAACCCACCACGTCGGGCCGGCAGATGATGTTCTCATAAATATGCCGGGCCGCCGGCAGATTGGCCATGGGTGCCAGGGTGTTGGATGTTTTGATAAACTCCTCAAACGTCATGTCCTTGATCTCCTGTTCCAAACCACTGTATTCCGTTCTTTGGGTTTGATTGCAGAATACCACAGTTTTGAGGATATGTCAATACTCAAATGTCTGAATTCCGCTCTTAGATCGTCTCGATCAGCCGGAAGAGCTCGTCCACCAGCGCTTCCTGAGGTACCTTCTTGACGATCTCACCGTGGCGGAACAGGAGTCCCACCCCGTCGCCGCCGGCGATGCCCACATCAGCGGCCCGGGCCTCTCCGGGGCCGTTGACCACGCAGCCCATGACCGCCACGGTGATGGGCTTTTTCACCTCTTTGAGCCGCTCCTCCACCTGGCCGGCCAGGCCGATCAGGTCGATTTTCGTCCGTCCGCAGGTGGGGCAGGAGATGAGCTGGGCTCCCTCCTGCCGCAGGCCCACCACCTTCAGGATGTCCCGGGCGGCGTATACCTCCTCCACCGGGTCGGCGGAGAGGGACACCCGGATGGTGTCTCCGATGCCCAGAGCCAGCAGGCCGCCGATGCCTACCGCCGACTTGAGCACGCCCATCCGGGGCGTGCCCGCCTCGGTAAGGCCCACGTGGAGGGGATAGTCGCTCCGCTGGGCCATCAGCCGGTAGGCCGCGATGGTCATGGGCACGCTGGAGCATTTGAGAGAGACGCAGATATCGTCGAAATCAAAGCGGTTGAGCAGGGCGATGTGGCCGAAGGCCGACTCCACCAGGGCCTCGGGCGTGACGCCGCCGTATTTGGCCAGCAGCTCCCGCTCCAGTGAGCCGCCGTTGACGCCGATGCGGATGGGGATGTTCCGCTTCCGGCAGGCGTCGGCCACCGCCTTCACCCGGTCGGCCCCGCCGATATTGCCCGGATTGATGCGCACCGCGTCGGCGCCGGCGGCCGCCGCCTCCAGCGCCAGCTTGTAGTCAAAATGGATATCCACCACCAGCGGGATATGGATCTGCTCCCGGATGGCGCCCACCGCCCGGGCCGCCTCCATGTCGGGCACCGCGCAGCGGATGATCTCGCATCCGGCGGCCTCCAGCTTCCGGATCTGCTCCACGGTGGCGGCCACATCGTCGGTGCGGGTATTGGTCATGGACTGGATGGTCACAGGGGCGCCGCCGCCCACCGGAACGCCGCCTACAAATATCTGTTTTGTCATGGTCCTGTCACCTCAACTGTGAAAGAGCTTGGAGATATCGCTGACCGCCACCACCGCCATGAGTGCCAGCAGGCAGAAGAAGCCCGCCATATTCACCGCGTTCTCATATTTGGGGTCCAGCTTTTTGCGGGTCAGCACGGTATAGATCAGATTCACGCACAGGAAGAAGATGCGTCCGCCGTCCAGCGCCGGGATGGGCAGGAGATTCATCACCGCCAGATTGATGGCGATAAAGGAGACAAAATAGAGAATGCTGCGGACGGCGGCCGCCGCTCCTCCCTCCTGGGCGGCGGAGGTGCCCAGCTCCCCCACCGCGTTGACGATGCCGATGGGTCCGGACAGGTCCTTGAGCCCCACGGCGCCCCGGATGAGCTGGCCCAGGCTGCTCCAGACCATTTTGACGAACTCCAGCGACTGCCGCCAGGACAGGGCCAGGCAATCCATCGGGCCCAGCCGCTCGGTCTGGCCGAAGGAGAGGCCGTACATCTGCCGCTCCTCTCCCTTATATTGGATGGTACGGCGCACCAGAGGAACGCTCTCCAGCGTCACCCGCTCCCCGCTGCGCTCCACAGTCAGGTCCACCGAGCCGTCGGCCGAGGCCTGATCCAGCAGCGCGTCGATCTGGCTGCGGTAGCGCACCGCCGTACCCTCGATCTCCACGATACGGTCCCCCGCCTGCAGGCCCAGCTCCTGGGCGGGCACACCGTCCAAAAATCCGGTGACCACCGGCGCGATCACCGAACTGGCGGCGTAAAGCCCTACCAGGATCAGAAAACCGGCCAGAAAGTTCATAAAAGAGCCGGCCACCAGTATGATGACCTTCCGCCAGGCCGGCTTGTTCTCAAAGGACCGGGGATCGTTTGAGCCCCCCTCCTCCCCCTCCATGGCGCAGTAGCCGCCGATGGGCAGCAGCCGCAGAGAGTATTGGGTCTCTCCCCGCACTCGGGAGAGGAGCTGGGGCCCCATACCGATGGAAAACTCGTTGACTTTGACGCCCAGCAGCTTGGCCGTGACAAAATGGCCCAGCTCGTGGACCGCGATCAGGATGCCAAACATCAGAATAGCAAAGAGAATATAGAGCATAAGACCTCCTGTGGATAAAAGCAGCTGTGGGGCGGCGTTTCATCACGCCGCCCCAGCCGTTTGGGTGTTATTCGTTGGCGCAGATCCGGGCAGCCTGGTCCGCGGCAAAGATATCGTCCAGTGTGGGATTTGGGGTCACCGGCACCCGCTCCAGCGCCCGCTCCACCAGGCGCGGGATGTCCAGGAAGCCGATCTCCCCCGCCAGGAACCGGGCCACGGCGGCCTCATTGGCGCCGTTGAGGATGGCGGTGGCGGTGCCGCCGGTGCGGGCCGCTCCCATGGCCAGCCCCAGACATGGGAAGGCCTCCATATCCGGCTGGGCAAAGGTCAGCTTGCCGCACTTCACCAGGTCCAGCGGCTGGGCTACGGCGGGGCCCCGCTCCGGCCAGGTGAGGGCGTATTCGATGGGCACGCGCATGTCGGGCACGCCCAGCTGCGCGATGACGGCATTATCACAGTATTCGACCATGGAGTGAACTATGCTCTCCCGGTGGACCACCACCGCGATCTTTTCCGGCGGCAGGCGGTAGAGCCGCATGGCCTCAATGAACTCCAGTCCCTTGTTCATGAGAGAGGCGGAATCCACCGTGATCTTGGCCCCCATGGACCAGTTGGGGTGCTTGAGGGCGTCGGCCAGAGTCACCTTCTCCAGCTCCTCCCGCTTCTTGCCCCAGAAGGGACCGCCCGAGGCGGTGAGGATCAGGCGCTTGACCTCCTCCCGGTCCCGGCAGCCCTGAAGGCACTGGAAGATGGCAGAGTGCTCCGAGTCCACGGGGACGATCTGGCTGTGCCAGGCGTCAGCCTCGTCCATCACCAGCTCACCGGCACAGACCAGAGTCTCCTTGTTGGCCAGGCCGATGCGCTTGCCCGCCCGGATGGCGGCGATGGTGGGCCGCAGACCTACGATGCCCACCACGGCGGTGATGACCGTGTCGGCCCGGGGCAGGGACGCGGCCTCAATGAGGCCCTCCATGCCCGCGGCCACCCGCACATTGGTGTCGGACAGACGCACCCGCAGCTCCTCCGCCGCGGCGGGATCCATCATCACGGCCAGCTCCGGCCGGAACCGGCGGCACTGCGCCTCCATCCGCTCTGTGTCCCGGTTGGCGGTGAGGGCCATGGCGTGCGCTCCGCAGGCCTCGATCACGTCCAGCGACTGCCGTCCGATGGAGCCGGTGGACCCCAGTATGACGATATTCTTCTGCATATGCCCACTTCTTTCTTTGTATCCCTACCGGCTGATGGCCGGCAGCAGCCGTACCAGCAGCTCGATGAGAGGCGCGCAGAAGATCACGCTGTCAAAGCGGTCCAGCACGCCGCCGTGGCCGGGCAGGATGTTGCCGTAATCCTTGATGCCGTACTCCCGCTTGATATACGAAAAGGAGAGGTCGCCCAGCTGAGAGACCAGGCTGCCCAATGCCCCGTACAGGGCCAGCAGCGGATAGCTGACCTGCAGCCCCCACACCTTCGCCAGCAGGAGGCCGTAAAGCAGCAGGGCAATCACCGCGCCCAGGAAGCCGCCCACCGCGCCCTCCACCGTTTTTTTGGGGGAGAGCTCCGGGGCCAGCTTGTGCTTTCCGAACAGCATGCCCGCGAACAGGGCGAAGGCGTCGCTGATAAAAGCGGCCAGGAAGGGCAGGATGATGAGATAGCGCCATCCCTCCAGCAGCCGCAGGCGCAGGAGGGAGGAAAGGAAAAATGGGATCATCACGGAGAGGAAGAAGGCTCCGCCCATCTTCTCCATGGTCACCGTCTTGTGGCTGCTGATAGCCTCGCAGAAGAGCAGGACCACATAGAGAAACAGGCCCGCCAGGGCCAGCACCTCGTCCCCGCTGTAGTAGACCCAGAACGGGATCAGTCCGGCCAGGACGATGGAACAGCCCGAAATACGGATATTTTTGACAAAGCCCGTGGACCACATGGCCTCGTGGACGCCGATCATGGACAGCACAGCCACAGCCACCGGCAGCACCACGGGATAGACCGGCGATACTCCGTAGAGTACCAGAAAGATCACGGGGATAAAGATCACCGCCACCAGGATACGCTTTCCCATCAGACACCTCCGAACCGGCGGGACCGGGACTGATAATCCGCCAGGGCTTTGTTGAGTTCTTCCTTCGAAAAGTCTGGCCAGAGCACATCGGTAAAATAGAACTCGGCATAGGCCGACTGCCAGGGCAGGAAGTTTGAGAGCCGCAGCTCTCCGCTGGGCCGGATCACCAGATCCGGGTCCGGGATCCCGGCGGAAAAGAGCCGCCGGGAAAAGAGCTCCTCCGTAATGGACTCCGGCTGCCGCTCCCCCGCCGCGCACTCGGCGGCCAGGGCCCGGGCCGCCCGGACAATCTCGTCCCGCCCGCCGTAGTTCAGGCAGATATTGACCTGGCAGCCCTCATAATGGGTGGAGATCTCCTCCGTCCGCCGGCACAGCTCCCGCAGCTCCGGCGTCAGAGGCGTGAGATCGCCGAAAAACTTCATCTTCACCCGGTCCCGCTCCATCTTCCCGATGGCCTCCAGCAGGTACTTTTTCAGCAGGCCCATGATGGCGGAGACCTCCTCCGCGGGCCGCTTCCAGTTCTCCGTGGAGAAGGCGTAGACCGTCAGATACTCCAGTCCGATGTCCTTGCAGTAGGTGGCGATGGTGCGGAAGGTCTCCGCTCCCGCCGCGTGTCCCGCGGTACGGGGCAGGCCGCGGCGTCGCGCCCACCGGCCGTTGCCGTCCATAATGATGGCCACGTGCCTGGGCAGATTCGTGAAGTCCACCTGTGGGGCGTCCTTCTCCTTCGATTTGAAGATCGGCATAGCTGACACCCTAACAAACCAGAATTCGAGGGCGGGGCGCAGCCCCCCCCGCACTCATATGGAAAGGCGTATGGCCTTACACAGCCATGAGTTCGGCTTCCTTCTTGGCACTGAGCTCATCGATCTGCTTGCAGCGCTTTTCGGTCATGTCCTGCATTTCCTTCTCGTATTCCTTCAGATCGTCCTCGGTGATCTCGGACTTCTTCTTCATGGCCTTGTAGGTATCCACCGCGTCCCGGCGGATGTTGCGGATGGCCACCTTGCCGGCCTCGGCATATTTCTTCACCTGCCTGGACAGCTCCTTGCGGCGCTCCTCGGTGAGCTGGGGGAAGGCCAGGCGGATCAGCCGGCCGTCGTTCTGGGGATTGATGCCCAGGTCGGAAGTCTGGATGGCCTTTTCAATGGCCTTGAGCAGGCTGCTGTCCCAGGGCTGGATGGTCAGGGTGCGGGGGTCAGGAGAAGAGATGGCGGCCACCTGGTTGATGGGAGTGGGGCTGCCATAATAGTCCACGGTGATCTTATCCAGCACGGCGGCGTTGGCCCGGCCGGCCCGGACGCTGGCAAAATCGCTGACCACCACGTCCACAGTCTTCTGCATCTTCTCATCATAAGGTTTATGGATCGCCTTCATCTCACTTTTCCTCCTTCACAATGGTACCGATCTTCTCGCCCCGGAGCACCCGCACGATATTCTGGGGGTCCTTGAGTGCAAAAAGGATCACCGGGATCTTGTTGTCCATGGACAGGCTGGTGGCGGTGGAGTCCATCACCTGCAGGTGCTGGGCCAGCACGTCGTCATAGGAAATGGAATCATACTTTACTGCGGTGGGGTCCTTATTGGGGTCGGCGCTGTACACGCCGTCGATATTCTTGGCCAGAAGGATCACGTCCGCGTCGATCTCGGCAGCGCGGAGCACGGCAGCGGTATCGGTGGAGAAGAACGGATTGCCGGTGCCGCAGCCAAAGATGACCACTCTCCCCTTTTCCAGATGGCGGATGGCCTTGGAGCGGATGTAGGGCTCGGCGATGGCACGCATCTCGATGGCGGTCTGCACCCGGACCTCCACCCCCCGCTGCTCCAGCATGTCGGCCAGCGCCAGACAATTGAGGGTGGTGGCCAGCATGCCCATGTGATCGGCACGGGTGCGCTCCATCCGGCCGCCGCCGTCCTTCACGCCCCGCCAGAAGTTGCCGCCGCCCACGACGATGCCGACCTGGACGCCCATCTCATTACACTGCTTGATCACGTCGCAGACCTGGCCGATGACGCCGAAGTCCAGGCCCCGGCTGGCCTCACCGGCCAGAGCTTCGCCGCTGATCTTCAGAAGTATGCGTTTATACTGTGGTTCACCCATACAGTCAACCCCTTTATGGTATTTGTATCGCACCGGAACGGAACTCTCTCATCTCCCACTCCGGGCCATGTATAGTCTTTTGTTATTTTAACTTATTTTCCCCGGTTTGCATAGGCCCTCAGACAAAATTTTTACAACTTATTGCCCTGGCCGCGGCCTCCGGCAAAATTAACACTATCCAAAAAAAGGTGTTCAGCAGTTCTCTTATTGTTTATCTGCACAGGAGTACACCCATTTTTTTGTATAACTAGACCATTTTCAGCAAGATTCACAGATATTTCTTGCATTTTGTCTGACTAATCAGTATAATACTCAAAGTCATATGATGTATTTGTGATGTGTTGAAACACGTGTTTGCCCCCTGCATCGAAAAGTCTCCGCCCAGGCGGATGTAAAGGAGAATCTTTTTTCATGGTTTACCGCATTAACGACAAGCCCCCCGTTCAAAAAGCGATTCCTTTAGCGCTGCAGCATGTTCTCGTGGCCTTTACCGGTACTTTGGCAGGCAGCCTTCTGCTGGCCAGCGGCGCCGGACTGGATGTAAACGATACCGCGCTGCTCATCCAGTGCAGCATGTTCATCAGCTGCATTGCCAGTCTGATCCAGTCCCTCGGTCTGTGGAAGCTCCCCATCGGCTCCAAGCTGCCCATTGTCACTTCCGGCAGCTATACTCTTATTTCTCCCATGGTGGCCATGGCCTGTAACCCTGATATCGGTCTTTCCGGCGCGTTCGGCGCCGCCTTTGCGGGCAGCGTGGTGCTCTTCATCTTCGGGCCGCTGGCCATCACTTACCTGCACAAGTACTTCACCCCTGTGGTCACTGGCAGCGTGGTGCTGGCGGTGGGCATGTGCCTGATGGGCAGCGGCTTCGGCAACGCGGTCAACTATAATCCCTCCAGCCCCGAGGTCATGAAGTACTTTGCCATCGCCGCCTTTACCTTTGTGCTGGCCATGGTGCTGGACAACTTCGCCAAGGGCTTTCTCCAGTCCCTGTCCATCCTGATCTCCATCATCGTGGGCTTTGTCCTGTGCATTGCCCTGGGCATGGTGGACTTCACCAGCGTGCTGGAGGCCCAGGCCCTCTCCTTCCCCACCCCGGTCAAGTTCGGTATGAAGTTCCAGGTGGGCCCCATCCTTACCATCTGCGCCGTGCATATTGCCACCGTCATGGAAAATGTGGGTGACACCACCGGCATCGTCACCAACGCAGAGGGCCGTCTGCCCACCAAGGAGGAACTGGTCCGTACCCTGCGGGGCGACGGCCTGGGCAGTATGATCGCCGCCCTCTTCAACGGCCTTCCCGTGGTCTCCGCCAGCCCAAATGCCGGCGTCATCGCCATGACCGGCGTGGCCAGCCGCTATGTGACCGCTCTTGGCGCTCTGATCCTGGGCCTGCTCTCCTTCTTCCCCAAGTTCTCGCAGCTTCTGGCCCTCATCCCCAACCCCGTTCTGGGCGGCATCCTGCTGGTCACCTTCGGCAGCATCGCCTCCACCGGCATCCGGGTCATCAGCATGGGCAATCTGAGCAAGCGCAACATCACCATTCTGGCTGTGTCCCTGGTCATCGGCATCGGCGGCGGGTATGCCGGCGACTACCTCTCCTTCCTCCCCACCACCGTGCTCACCCTTTTCACCGGCATCTCGGGCACCGCCCTCTCCGCTCTTCTGCTCAACATCATCCTGCCCAAGACCGAGGAGGACCGGAAGTACATCGAGGAATTCTCCAAGACCCTCACTTCTCAGGGCTAAAAGGCGCTCATAAATAAAAGTCAAAACCTCCGGCTTAGCCGGAGGTTTTGACTTTTGCGCGGGTACAGGAGAACAGGAAGATCAAAAGAGCCCCGGGCGCGCTTTTGCACCCGGGGCTCGCTGGCCTTATACTTTACTTCGCCAGCTGCTTGGCGATCTCCTCGGCGAAGTTCTCCTGACGCTTCTCGATGCCCTCGCCCTTCTCGAAGCGAACAGCGTCCTTGAAGGTGATGGTGCCGCCCAGAGCCTTGGCGGCGCTGGCGATATACTTCTCCACGGTCAGGCTGCTGTCCTTCACGAACTCCTGCTGCAGCAGGCAGTTCTCGGAATAGAACTTGTTCAGCTTGCCCATGACAATCTTCTCGCGGACCTGCTCGGGCTTGGAAGCCATCTTGGGATCGTTGGCCATCTGGGCCATCATGATCTTCTTCTCCTCATCCAGCACGTCCTGGGTGACCTGAGACTTGTCCCAGAAACGGGGATTCAGAGCGGCGATCTGCATGGCCACGTCCTTGCCGCACTCGTTGACCTGCTCGGCAGTCAGGCTGGTCTCCAGGTTCACCAGCACGCCGATCTTGCCGCCGGCGTGGATGTAGGGCACGCACACGCCCTCGGTGTAGAAAGCAAAGCGGCGGACCTTGATGTTCTCGCCGATGACCAGGACCATCTCCTGCTGCTGCTGGGTGACGGTCAGGTCGGTGCCCAGGTACTTGCACTCCATCAGAGCATCCAGATCAGCGGGCTTGTTGGCGGCCACAGTGGCGGCCACGCCCTTGACGAAGTCGGTGAACTTCTCATTCTTGGCCACGAAATCGGTCTCGGCGTTGACCTCGACCACCACGCCCACGCCGTCGATCACGCCGGCATAGGCCATACCCTCGGCGGCGATGCGGCCGGCCTTCTTCTGAGAAGCGGCCAGGCCCTTCTCGCGGAGGATCTCCACAGCCTTATCCATATTGCCCTCGGCCTCGGTGAGGGCCTTCTTGCAGTCCATCATGCCGACGCCGGTCATCTCGCGCAGCTTCTTTACATCATTCGCGCTGATTGCCATAATCACTTAACCTCCATTATGATTCGTATAAAAGGAGCGCCCGCCCGCGCGGGCGGGCGCTTCCCAATTCGTCCTGATTACTCAGCGGCCTGCTCGGTCTCCTCGGCGGGAGCGTCCTGGCCCTGCTTGCCCTCCTGGATGGCGTTGGCCATCACACCGGAGATCAGCTTGATGGCGCGGATGGCGTCATCGTTGCCGGGGATCACATAGTCGATCTCATCGGGGTCGCAGTTGGTATCCACGATGGCCACGATGGGGATGTGCAGCTTGCGGGCCTCGTTGATGGCGTTGCGCTCCTTGCGGGGATCAACGACGAACAGAGCGCCGGGCAGCTTCTTCATCTCGACCACGCCGCCCAGATACTTCTCCAGCTTGGCGATCTCGCCCAGGTGCTTCATGACTTCCTTCTTGGGCAGCATGTCGAAGGTGCCGTCCTCCTGCATCTTCTTGAGCTGGTTGAGACGGTCCACGCGACCGCGCATGGTCTTGAAGTTGGTGAGCATGCCGCCCAGCCAGCGGGCGTTCACATAGTACATGCCGCAGCGGGTGGCCTCTTCCTTGATAGCCTCCTGGGCCTGCTTCTTGGTGCCGACAAAGAGCAGAGTCTCGCCGTTCTCGCCCAGCTCGCGGACAAAGTTATAGGCCTCCTCCAGCTTCTTCACGGTCTTCTGCAGGTCGATGATGTAGATACCGTTGCGCTCGGTGTAGATGTAGGTGGCCATCTTGGGGTTCCACCGGCGGGTCTGGTGGCCGAAGTGAACGCCGGCCTCCAGAAGCTGCTTCATAGAAACGACTGCCATGATTATTTCCTCCTTTTGTTTTACCTCCACCCGCGTCATCTCCTCCGGCCACCCCAAAGGGCACCCGACCGGCAGATCCGCTGAGTGTGTGTAATCATGCTGTGATATTATACAACAATGTTTGTCAGGATGCAAGTATTATTTTCCTTGCGTCTCAAATTTATTCCTCATGCTTTTTATTTGGATTCCGGCGGGCCATATTGTATAATATTATAATGATAAAGCGGCCAATCCACGGCCGCCCTTCCTTATTTTCTCCGTCGGAAAGGAGCGCTTCCATGACTTATGCAGAGCGTATCGCGGCCCAGGCCGCCCGGGCCGCCGAGCTGTCTGCCCGGGACAACACCCCCAAGCTCATCCGCACCCTCCGCCTTCTGCGGGAGGCGGATCACATCATCATAGGCGCCGGAGCCGGTCTGTCGGCCTCCGGTGGGATGGATTACAATTCCTATGATGTGTTGCGGCGGGACTTCCCCGCTCTGGTCCGGCTGGGCTACCGGTCCCTGTGGCAGGCTCTGTGGGACCCCGACCGCTCCGGACTGCAGAAGCAGGGGATGATCGCCGCCGAAGCTCTGTGGGCCCGGTATGATTTTCCGGTCATCCAGGCCTACCGGGACCTGCTGGAGCTGGTACGGGGGCGGAATTACTTCGTGCTCAGCAGCAATATCGACGACCAGTTCTACCGCGCCGGCTTTGATCCCGGCCGGGTGTTCTGCCCCCAGAACAGCATTGCCGATTTCCAGTGCTCCGTCCCCTGCTGTGACGAGCTGTGGGACGGCGAGGAGATCTACCGCCGCATCACGGCCAACATGGACCCGGAGACCTATGCCTGCCGGGAGGAGGATCTTCCCCGCTGTCCCCGCTGCGGCGCACCGGCGGTGCGCAACATGCGGGGGCGGGCCTCCTTCGTTCCCTGGAAGGTGATGTCCACCCGTTCCGCCTTTGAGCAGTTCTGGGCCGAAGCCGCCCATGGCACCACCGTGTTCCTGGAACTGGGCATCGGTTTCAACTCCCCCGGTCTCATCCGCCATCCCTTCCAGCGGATGACCTTCCTCTGGCCCGGCGCCTCCCTCGTCCGGATGAACCGTGACCACCCTCTGGTACCTGATAAAATACTCGACCGGTCGGTGGAGGTGGTCGGAGATCTGAGCGCAAATCTTCACCGGCTCCTGGAGCTGGACCGGCAGCTGCCATGAATAACCGAGAGGACCGCCGTCCCGGGCCGATCTTTCCCCGGACGGCGGTCCTCCGCGGTCACTGGGGCCGCTGGTTGCTGAACTTCTGGTAGGCGGTGCTCACCTTACTGGCCGGCGCCTGCTCCACCTGGTACCAGCCCTTGGACTGGGCCAGCTGGAACAGCTCTGCCTGCGTCTTATGGCCCTGGTTGAAGATCTTCAGAAAATCGTCCCGCAGGGCGGTGTTGACACACTCGGACGCAAAGGCGTCATAGTTGGCGGTCATCTTCTTCTCCGCCAGCATAAAATCCGTGATCTGTTCCTGGTCTTTCATGTCCCGTTCCTCCTCAGTTCAAATGGCCCAGCAGGCAGTCGTAGTTCTGCTTATGGCGCTGCGCGCACTGCTGGTAGGCCTGCCGCAGCTCGTTCTCCTGGCAGTTCTGGATGGCGGACTGGTACTTGCAGTAGAGCACCTTTTCAAAATCCAGCTGGTCGGACAGGGCGTCCAGCTCCTTGGCGGTCAGATTGGCCATGGCGATCTCCTCCTTTTGGAATTCAGGTTGGGGCTTGCTCCGGTCTCAGTCTGCCCGCTTCGCGTTCGGATTATCCGCCCCCGGCCGGATGGGCCATCCCTTTTTGTCCAACTGCACGCACAGGTAGCTCTGTCCGCCCAGCTGCCGCGGCGCCATCAGGCACACCAGCGGCGTCAACGCCAGTGCTCCCCCGGCGGAAAACGGGATGGCCAATTCCACCCCTTCCGCCCTCCGGCGGACCAGTATGCCTTTCAGTCCCTGGGCCGAGCGCTTGAGCAGCGGGTCGCCCAGAAAGCGCCCCGGCTCTCCGGCCCGTTCCCATCCCGGCGGCAGAGGCGTGTTCTCCCTATGACGCCCGTTTTGGGAGGGATACACCAATTCCGCCCGGGCGCCGGCCGGAGGCCATGCTCCTTTTTTCCGCAGCTCGCTGACCGGCGCGCGGCGATGCAGGCGCAGCATCCCCTGTTCGGGCAGAAAGGTGCCCAGCAGCACTCTGCCCCCTCCCTCTCCGGTCAGCCAGCCCTTATACAGCCCGCGGCGATCATCCGGCAGTTCGCCTGTCAAAAGTGCCGTTCCCCCGTCCTCCCGCACCAGCAGCGTCCCCGCGCCGCCCGCCAGCGCAAACCGCCATTCCATCGCTATCCCTCCCGCCGTATACTCTTAGATTGATATATGAAACGCCGCGTTACATAATTCATGGAAAAAGTGCTATAGTGTCTTGCGCCGGGGTGCCGAATTTTGTATAATGGTGATGCTTGGTGATTCTTCATCCGGGCCAATTGTTGATTTCCCTAAGGAGGACCCTATGATGGTGGATACCGACAGCTGGAAAGCGCTTATCAATCGCCTGCCCGGCGTATTGGGCGTGGAGTTTCATCTGGAAAATGGCGCCGTCCGGGAGGTCCATGTACTCTCCGACCAGTCCCGCAGCCCCAAACAGATCGTCCGTGATATCCAGTCCGCCCTCCTGGCCAAATTTCAGTTGGAGCTGGACCACCGCATCATCAGCGTTGCCCAGATCCCGGCCCCTTTTCACGAGCGGTCCAGGCGCCTGATCTTCGAACGGCTGGATCTCGTCAGCAGCCGGGACGGGGCCTCTGTTACAGTCACCCTCCGGCAGGGGGACGATGTGTATGAGGGACATGCCCAGTGCGACCTCTCCTCTCCCGCCCGTGTGCGGGCCATCGCCCGCGCCACAGTGGAGGCCATCAACAGCCCGCTGTCCGCCAGCTGCCGTTTCTCGGTGGAGAATGTGCGCTCCACCTCCCTTGGTGAGCGTCCCGCCGTTCTGGTGGGGCTGCTCCTGAAGGCGGACGGTAAGACCGAACCCCTGCTGGGCGCCTGCTACGCCGGTGAGGACGCCAACGCAGCAGTCATCCTGGCTACACTGGACGCGGTGAACCGGCGGCTGCCCACTCTGCCCGCCGTCCAAGCCTGATCCCACCTGAACTTGAGCGAAGCGAATACAGCCTGCCCATAGCGAACGGCAGAGCTCCTATTATTTAAGGAGGCTGTATTCGATGAATAAGGCGAAACTCATGGCTGCTCTTACTTCCCTGGTTTCCCTTCTGGTCGCTGGCGGCGCCTACTTTAGCTGGCGCTAAGTGAACCCGGAACGGCACGGGACGCCGTCAGGCGTTCCGTGCCGTCCCATTCCACCCATCCCATGTCTGCGGTGCGGAGGTCAATGCTATGATGCGCAAGCTCACAACCTGGTATATCTGGCTGGTCATCCTGCTGGGCATGGCCGCCGGCGGCTATTCCATCGCCGCCAGCGCCCTCTCCCGCCCCTGGAGCCGCCCGGGCGTCCTCATCAGCCTGATTATCCTGTGTATCCTCTGCCGCTGCCTGCCGCTCTACATCCGCCCTGACTGTACCATCGACATCTCTTTCATCAGCATCCTGACCACTGTGCTCCTCTTTGGACCGGAGACCGCCACCGCCATTGTGTTTCTCACCACCCCCCTGGAGATCATCCCCCGGGAGGAAGGGGAAGGCCATTACCATATCTTCAACACAGACCCCGTCAAGACCTTCTTCAATGCCGGGAACCGCAACCTCTCCTTTACCCTTGCCGGCCTGGCCTACCGTGCCGCCGGCGGTATCCCGGGGAATATCGACCTTCCCGGCGTGCTGCTGCCCGGGCTGTGCTTCATTTTCTGCTCCATCCTGCTCAACAGCTTCATTCTTCTCTTCATGTTCCTGCTGGAGCGGAAGGTCACTTTCTACCCCACCATTCTGCAGATGTTCGTCGGGCTGCTGCCCAGTATTTTCTGCTGCACTCCCATGGCCTATTTTCTGGCCATCCTGATGCGGCTGCCTTCTGGCACATGGCTGGCACTCCTCTTCATGCTGCCCCTGCTGCTGGCCCGCTATTCCCTCCAGCTCTACCTCACTGGCACCCGCCAGCAGTTCAGTATCCTGAAAGCCCTCACCGCTGCGCTGGACGCCAAGGACACCTACACCGAGGGCCACAGTGCCCGCGTGGCCCAGTACGCTACCCTGATCGCCCAGGAAATGGGTCTTTCCCAGAAGCGGGTGAACCGCCTCCAGAACGGCGCTGTGTTCCACGACATCGGCAAGATCGGTATTCCCGACGCCATCCTTCAAAAGCCCGGCCGCCTCACGGATGCGGAGCGGCTGGAGATCCAGCAGCACCCCATCATCGGCGTGGATATCCTGAAGAACATCGACGCCTACCGCGATATTCTGGACCTGGTCCGTCACCATCATGAGCGTTACGATGGCGGCGGCTATCCCGACGGCACTGTGGGAGAACAGATCTCTCTGGAGGTCTATATCCTGGGGGCGGCCGACGCCTATGACGCCATCACCAGCGACCGTCCTTACTGCAAGGGCCGCTCGCCCGAGGTGGCCGCCCGCATCCTGCGGGAGGAGGCCGGAAAGCAGTTTCATCCCCAGGTGGCTATGGTGGCCGCCGCCATGATCGAGGACGGACGGCTCGCGCCTCCCTCCGCCGGGACGAAACAGGAGGAGCTGCCGTGCTGATCTGCTCCGTACTGCTGGCCCTGCTGATCGGATGGGCGGGAGGCGGACGGCTCTCCCGGTGGGAGGGCGCGGGGCTGCGCCTGCTCCCTCTTCCCGTGCTGGCACTGCTGCTCCAGCGGGGACTGGGGTTGCTCCCCTCCGGTGCGTATGACGCCTGGGCGCCCGTCATTCTGCTGCTCTCCTACGGGTCGCTGCTGGCCTTCTGCTTGGGCAACCGCCGTATGCCCAAGACCGCCCTTCTGACCGGGCTCGGTTCCCTGTGCAATCTGGCGGTCATTGCCGCCAACGGCTTCCGCATGCCGGTCTCTCAACAGGCTGCCGCCCTTCTCTCCCCTGCCGGGCTGGCCGACCTTCAGGCCCTCCGTATCCCCATGTACGCCCTGGCCTCCGGGGACACCCGGCTGCTTTTTCTGGGTGATATTTTCTACTGCCCCATTCCCTTTCTCTCAGGCTTTGCCAGTATCGGTGATCTTCTGCTGGCCCTGGGCGTTTTTTTCGCCCTGATGGCAGCCATGGCCCCGCCCCGGCTGCCCCGCTGGCTCTGCACCGGTTGACAGAGCCCCGCTTTTCCGCTATACTGCCTCTTAGATTTTATCAGATCGGAGCTGGGAAGATGCGCAAATAACTTCTTGTAAACCGCACACGACTGCCGGGCGGCCCTGCCGCCCTGTTTGCTGTGCCCTTTGCAGGAAGCCGCGCCTCTTTCCGGCCCTCAAAAACAGCTCGGACCTTCCGCGCCTGTCCGCGGGAGCATCCCCTGTCGTCTGGACGCGGAAGGATCCCTTCCTGCGTCCATTTTTGTTTTTGAGGTGGATACCATGTCTCTGATCCAAATGCACGATCTGACCTTTCAATATGACGGCGCCTGCCAGCCGGTCTTTTCCCACCTAACCCTCCAGCTGGATACCCGGTGGCGGCTGGGGCTGGTGGGCCGCAACGGCCGGGGCAAGACCACTCTCCTCCGCCTGCTCTCCGGGGCGCTCTCCCCGGCGGCCGGCTCCGTATCGCTGCCGGTCCCGGCGTCCTGCTTTCCCTTTTCCATGCCCCGTGAGGGCGCAATGACCCTGGAAGCTCTGGAGGACCTCCTTCCCGGACTGGAGGAGTGGCGGCTGCTGCGGGAGCTGAATCTGCTGGACACGGACCCGGAGATCCTTTACCGCCCTCTCTCCACTCTGTCCGGCGGCGAGCGGGTAAAGGTACAGCTGGCCGCCCTCTTCCAGCAGCCCGATTCCTACCTGCTCATCGACGAGCCTACCGACCATCTGGACCAGACCGGCCGTGAGGCGGTGAGCCGCTATCTCAGCGGCAAGGACGGCTTCCTGCTGGTCTCCCACGACCGGGCCTTTCTGGACGGCTGTGCCGACCACATTCTGTCTCTGGACCGGGAGGGCGTGCGGCTCATCCGGGGAAATTTCAGTACCTGGCAGCAGGAAACGCAGCGCCGAAACGCCTGGGAACAGGCGGAAAATGACAAGCTGAAAAAGGACATCAAGCGCCTGGAGGAGGCCGCCCGCCGCACCGCTGTCTGGTCCGACCGGACCGAGTCGGGCAAATACGCCGTGCGGAACTCCGGCCTGCGGCCCGACCGGGGCTTCGTGGGCCACAAGGCCGCCAAGCTGATGAAGCGCTCCAAGGCGGCGGAGGACCGGCGGCAGCAGGCGGTGGAGGCCAAGTCCGCCCTCCTGCGGAATGTGGAAGAGACCGACGTTCTCTTTCTCCGCCCGCTGGTCCATCCGTCAGGGCGGCTGCTGGAATTCCGGGACTTCGCCCCCGATTACGGCTCTGGGCCGGTGTGCGCCCCGGTCTCCTTTTCCCTCCGTCAGGGGGAACGGATGGCCCTGACCGGGCCCAACGGTGCGGGAAAATCCAGCCTGCTCAGGGCTCTGGCCGGGGAGAATGTCCCCCATACCGGCGCCGTGACCCTGGCCTCCGGCCTGGTCCTCTCCTATGTGCCGCAGGATACCGGCGGCCTCTCCGGCTCCCTGGCCGACTTTGCCCAGGCCGGCGGCGTGGAACTGACCGCCTTTTTGACTCTGCTTCGCAAGCTGGGATTTGAGCGGGCCCAGTTTGAGACCGACCTCTCCGCTCTCAGCCAGGGTCAGAAAAAGAAGGCCCTTCTGGCCCGCAGCATCTGCCAGGGCGCCCACCTCTATCTCTGGGACGAGCCCCTCAATTATGTGGATGTATTCTCCCGGATACAGATCGAGGAGATGCTCCGGGCCACCGGGGCTTCCCTCCTGCTGGTGGAGCATGACCGGGCCTTTCTGGACGCCATCGGCGCCCAAACCATTTCGTTGTAGAAAAAAACGGGACAGGCGGCCGCCTGTCCCGTTTCCTATCACTGGATGCTGTAATTGCCCCGTACCATCAGGGTCACGCTGCCGGACGCCTTGACCCCCCGGCCCGCGATGGTAGCCAGGTACAGGTGGTTGGCCGCCAGCGTCCCGCCGGAGGCCAGGGTAGCGCCGGAGGTCATGTCCACCAGGCCGGGAGCCGAGTCGGACACGCAGACGGCCGTACCACTGCGAAGCAGTATCTCGCAGGAATCCCCCGCAACCAGCTTCTGGCCCGCGCTCAGCGTCACCACCTGATAGCTCTGGGAGGTCCCGCTGCCGCCCCCCTTGCCCTCCACCTCTTTGACGTACTCGTCGGCCACCTGGTCCAGCTGGGCCTTGAGCGCAGCCTCCCGCTGGGAGAGCCTGGTATCCACCTGGGCCAGGATGGAGGGCGTGGCCTTGTCGGTGAGATAGCTCAAAGTCACCAGGGGATCGCTCTGGGTCCCCTGCCCGGCAGCTAGGGCTGCCGCCATGAGGGAGAGGGTGACCAGGCTGCCAGCCGCCAGCCGCGGGAACCACTTGTGCTGCTTCATACGTTTCCTCCTATGTAATGTCTGCCGGATAAACCGTATTACGGCTTTATTCAGTACGCATTATGTACGCTTGCTTTGCCGCGGACCGGCAGAGACTGCATATCCCTATGTAGCCTCCCGCCGGCCCACGCGCCTGTTCTCCGGTCTCAGCCCGCCCGGCTCAGACCATCTGCTGGGGATGGAGGCCAAAGCTCACCGCGATGGCCGAATCCACTTTTTTCATCAGTGTGCTGTCCAGCCTGCCCATATGCTCCCGCAGCCGCTTTTTGTCCAGGGTCCGGATCTGCTCCAGCAGGACCACCGAATCCTTGGGGAGCCCATAGCTCCCGGCCGCGAACTCGATGTGGGTGGGCAGACGCGCCTTCCCGGTCTGGGAGGTGATGGCCGCCGCGATCACAGTGGGACTGTGCCGGTTGCCCGTGTCGTTCTGCACGATGAGCACCGGCCGCACGCCCCCCTGTTCACTGCCCACCACAGGGCTCAGGTCGGCATAGAAAATGTCTCCACGTTTTACGCTGTTGTCCACAAAAGCTCACACTCCGCGGTCAGATAGTGACCGGCGTCACAGGCGCTCGCGCCCTTCCGCCAGGCTACTATGATTCTCCCACGGGACGGCGGGATTTATACGCCGGGCCCCGAAAAAACACAGGGTCCGTCTCTCCCGGCGCCGGCCCGGCAAAGCTCTCCCCGGGCCAGTCTATGCGATACCGGAGCGGAATGTCACTCCCGGTAGATCCGGGGCACCCGGCGGTTCACGTCGCACAGCAGCTCATACTGGATGGTGCCCACCTGGTCGGCCATGGTCTCGATGGGATAGTCCGGCCCAAAGAGCACCGCCTCATCGCCGGGACGGACGGCATCGTCCGCCCGGACCATGCACAGGTCCATGCATACCCGGCCCAGGATGGGGCACTCCTTCCCCCCCAGCAGTACGGCACCCCGGTTGGACAGCAGGCGGAAGAATCCGTCGCCGTAGCCCACCGGCAGCACCGCCACACGGGTATCCTCCTCCAGCCGGGCGGTGCGCCCATAGCTCACAAAAGAGCCGGCGGGCAGCTCCCGCACCGCGGCCACACGGGTCTTCAGCGTCATCACAGGCGCCAGACCGGGGCCGTCCAGCCCCTGGCAGTCCGGCGAGGGATAGTGTCCGTACAGGGCGATGCCGGGGCGCACCATGTCCATATGGGTGCAGGGGTACTTCAGCGTGGCGGCGCTGGCCGCGCAGTGACGGATGGCGAAGGTCACGCCCCGCTTTTCCATGGCCGCGATCACGTCCAGGAAGCGGGTGAACTGGAGCATGGTGAACTCCTCGCTGCCGTCGGCGTCGGAAAAATGGGTAAAGATGCCCTCATGGTCCAGCCGGGGCAGGGCGCAGATGGCCGCCATGGTGTCGGCGCTCTCCTCCATGTGGGCCTCGTCGCAGAGCAGGCCCAGGCGGGACATGCCGGTGTCCGCCTTCAGGTGGATCTTCAGGTCCCGCCCCTCGGCCGCCGCCGCCGCCGACAGGGCCCTTGCCGTCTCCAGGTCGAACACCGTCTGGGTCAGGCGCAGACGCACCAGGTCGGCGGCAAATTCCACCGGCGTGTGGCCCAGCACCAGGATGGGGGCCGTGATGCCCGCCACCCGCAGCTCGGCGCCCTCGTCCAGGCTGGCCACCGCCAGATAGTCCGCGCCCAGCTTTTCCAGCCGGCGGGCTACCGGGATGGCGCCGTGGCCGTAGGCGTTGGCCTTGACCACGCCCAAAAAACGGCACCCGGCGGGCAGCATGGCCCGCAGCGTGCGATAATTATGCTCCAACGCCCCAAGGTCGATCTCCGCCCAGGTCCGCTTCTCTGTCCGTTCCATATATCGATTGCCCTCTTTGCAGTCAAAATCCGTTTCGGGACCGGCGCCGCGGCCCGAGGCCGGGGCAGGTCTTTTTTATCATAGCACAAACCGGTTTTGCCCACAAGTGCCGCGTTTCTTCATTGTTCCGTCCGTTCAAGGCTTGCAGCTTTGCCCTGTACGCATTACAATAAAAATATTCAAGTGATGCCGCCGCGGGCGGCGGAATGGGGGAGCAGCATGAAGATCGCGACAGCGCAGCAGATGCGGGAGTTGGACCGGGCCGCCATCCAGGACCGGGGGATCCCGTCCACCCGTTTGATGGAGCACGCCGCCCGGGCGGTGGCCGACGCTGCCATGGAGCTGGCGGCGTCTGGCGGGAGCCGTTCAGATGGCACACGCCGGGCCGTGTGCTTCTGCGGCGCCGGCAACAACGGCGGCGACGGTGTGGCCGCCGCCCGCCTGCTGCTGGAGGCCGGCTTCCAGGTGCGGGCCGTCCTGGTGGGCAACCGGGAGAAGATGACCGACGACTGCCGGGAGATGGAGCGGCGGCTGGAAAAGGCCGGCGGGCGGCTGGAGCCCTTTTCCGCCGAGGATCCCGAGTTCGCCCGCTGGTGTCTGGAGGCGGACGTGATGGTGGACGCCCTCTTCGGCATCGGCCTCAACAGTGACCTGCGGGGCCCCGCCCTGACGGCAGTGCAGATGATGAACACCTGTGATATTCCGGTAGTCTCCGCCGACATCGCCAGCGGCGTGGAGGCCGACACCGGACGCATCCTGGGGGACGCGGTCCGCGCCGACGTGACGGTGACCTTCTCCCTGCCCAAGGCGGGGCACTTCCTGGGGGAGGGCGGCCTGCGCACCGGACGGCTCATCGTGGCCGGCATCGGCATCCCCCTGGACCTGATGCTGTGGGCCGAGAGCAGCTTTTCCTCGGTCAGCGCCGCCGACGTCTTTCTGCCCCGGCGGAGACGGGACGCCCACAAAGGCGACTTCGGCCGGGTGTACATCCTGGGCGGCTGCGTGGGCTATTCCGGTGCGCCGGTACTGGCAGCCCGGGCGGCGGTGCGCTCCGGCGCGGGACTGGTGAGCGTGGGAGTGCCCGAACCGGTGTGGCCCGTGGCGGCGGCCAAGCTGGAGGAGGCCATGCCCCACCCCCTGCCCGCGGGTATGGACGGAATGCTCTCTCTCGCCGCGGCCGGCCCCGCCCTGGCCCGGATGAAGGCCAGCGGCGCCTGCCTCATGGGTCCCGGCCTGGGCCGGGGCCCGGAGACCGCCGAAGTGGTCCGCACCCTTCTGCGGGACCTGCCCGGCCCGGTGGTGCTGGACGCCGACGGCATAAACGCGCTGGAGGGTCATATAGATGTACTGGACGGGCGGCGGGACCGGCTCACCGTCCTCACTCCCCACGACGGAGAGTTCGCCCGGGTGGGCGGCGACCTGTCCTCCGGGGACCGGCTGGCGGCGGCCCGGGCTTTTGCCTCGGAGCACGGCTGCTGTCTGGTGCTCAAGGGTCACCGGACCATCACCGCCTTCCCTGACGGCGCCGCCTTTGTGAACACCACCGGCAACCCGGGCATGGCCAAGGGCGGCAGCGGCGATGTGCTGGGCGGGGTCATCCTCTCCCTGCTGGGCCAGGGGCTTCCCCCCCAAGAGGCGGTGCCCCTGGCCGTGTGGCTTCACGGCCGGGCGGGCGACCTGTGCGCGGAGGAGATCGGAGAGTACGGCATGACCCCCTCCGACCTCATCGCCCGGCTGCCCCGGGTCCTGCGGGAGTGCGAGGGCCGGGAGCGGACTCTGTAGATCCGCCGCCAATACGAAGAACAGGAGGGAAGCACGTGCGCCATCATCGGATGTGTGCACCAATGATAGCCCTGTGTCTGCTTCTGTCCGCCTGCGGCGGCGGGAACACGGGAAATGAGGCCGAAACTCTGGCCCTGCAGATCCGGACCGAATACCTGGCCATGGAGCGGTGCTCCTCCTCGGTGGAGATGACCGCCGATTACGGCCAGCGGGTGTACCAGTACGGCCTGGACTTTTCCTGGGAAAAGCAAGGGGACGCTGTGCTCACCGTGACCTCTCCGGAGAACATCGCCGGGATCACCGCCCGCCTTCGGGACGGGCAGACCGCTCTGGAGTACGACGGCATCCGGGTGGAGACCGGCCCTCTCAATCCCGAGGGGCTCAGCCCCATGGACGTGCTCCCCGCCCTGCTCACCGCCGCGCGGGAGGGCTTTCTGGCCCAGTGCGTGATGGAGACGGCAGAGGACGGTACGGCGGTCCTCCACACCGTCAGCCGTGACCCGGAGGCCGAGCCGGGCAGCGGGACCGAGCTCCAGCTCTGGTTTCAGGCCGACACCCACGCCCTTCTGCGGGGGGAGATCAGTCAGGACGGCTTCACCGTCATCCAGTGTGTGTTCCGCGATTTTTCCATGGAATAGAGACATAAAAAGGGGGACGCTCCGCGCTTTGGAGCGTCCCCCCTGCTGTTTTTTGACCTGACGGCGGCTTATTCCTCAGTATGGTCCTGGCCGCAGCCGCAGCTGTCGCAGTGGATCTGGGTGATGTTGCCCGCCTGGGAGATGCTCTCCTCCGCGGCCTTCTCGGCCGCCTCCCCGGCGGCCCGGGCGGCTTCCTCCGCCTCACGCTCGGCCTGGTCCAGGGCGTCCAGCTTGGCGCGCAGCTCCTGCCGCTCCTGGGCGGTGAGGGCGGCGACGGCGTCGTTGATCCGCTGCTCCTGGCGCTCCTTGGCGGCAGCCTTGGCCTTCTCCTGCAGTTCATCATTGAGCTGCCGGCCCTGCTCCACGGCCACCTCGCCCTTTTCCACCAGGACCTTACCAACCTCGCCGGCCTTCTCCACCACGATGGCGGCGGCGCCCACGCCCGCGAAAGCCACGTTCATCAGCGCATCGCTCAGTTTATCCCACATATAAGATACCTCCTTATCGTTTTGTTCCGGTCTGGATGCTGACTTGTGTCCGGGGGCCGTCCCCCCTTTCAGCTTGGCTTTAGTATACCCCCTCCGGCGGGATATGTCTTTGATTTTCTGTGAATGAAAGATTAAAAACGGATGAAAGCGGCGCTTTCTGTCCCTCCTTTCTCAGAATGACAAGGCGGCCCGCTCATTTTTCCCGTGTCCTTGTGTAAGCATACAAAAATCAATATCCGCACTTGAAATACACTTTCAAAGCCGATATAGTATAATCATTCTTTCTTCGACAAGGGGGAACGGGCATGTCGCCGTCGCTGGTCCGCAGCCACAACGCACGATATCGAATGGTCCCGGGCCCCAATGCGTCCAAAGCGGGCCGATGAAACCGACAGGGTATCCGTATCGCGGGTGCCCTGATTTATTTTTTGCCTTGCAGAAAATATTTTTATCCGGATCTCCGCTTCTCTTCCCACACCATCCAAAGGAGGTATTCCTGTGAAGAAAGTAGCCGTTATCATGGGTTCCGACAGCGACTGGCCGGTGGTCAAGGCCGCCTGCGCCCAACTCAAGGAGTTTGGTATTCCCTACGAGGCCCACATTCTCAGCGCCCACCGCACGCCCGCCGCCGCCGCCGAGTTTGCCAAAAACGCCCGGGCCAATGGCTTCGGCGTCCTGATCTGCGCCGCCGGTATGGCCGCCCATCTGGCCGGGGCCTTTGCCGGCAACTCCACCCTGCCCGTCATCGGCATCCCCATGAAGGGCGGCGCCATGGACGGACTGGACGCCCTGCTGGCCACCGTTCAGATGCCCAGCGGCATCCCTGTGGCCACTGTGGCCCTCAACGGCGCCAAGAACGCCGCCGTGCTGGCCGCCCAGATCCTGGCCGTGTCCGATGATGAACTGGCCGCCAAACTGGACGAGGCCCGGGTCAGAATGGCCGCCCAGATCGCCGAAAAAGAGGCCAGGCTCCAGGCCGGGCTGGACTGACCGTCCGGCCCCGCAGCCCCATTACATAAAACGATCAAACAAGATAAAGGAGAGGTTTGAAATGGAAAAGCGTGAGCAGCTGTATGAGGGAAAAGCCAAGAAGGTCTTTGCCACCGACGATCCCAACCTGGTTATCGTCTCCTACAAGGACGACGCCACCGCCTTCAACGGCCTGAAGAAGGGCACCATCGCCGGCAAGGGCGCCATCAATAACCGCATGACCAACAACCTGATGCGCCGCCTGGAGGCCAGGGGCGTGCCCACCCACTTCGTGGAGGAGCTGAGCGACCGGGAGACCGTGGTGAAGAAGGTCTCCATCGTCCCCCTGGAGGTCATCATCCGCAACATCTCCGCCGGCTCCTTTGCCAAGCGCTACGGCGTGGAGGAGGGCATCCCCTTCGAGTCCCCCACCATCGAGTTCTCCTATAAGAATGACGATCTGGGTGATCCCCTGCTCAACGAGTATCACGCCCTGGCCCTGAAGCTGGCCACCCGCGAGGAGATCGACCTGATCAAAAAGTACGCCTTTGCCGTCAATGACCTGCTCAAGGGCTTCATGAAGGAGATCGGTATCGACCTGGTGGACTTCAAGCTGGAGTTCGGCAAGACCGCCGAGGGCCAGATCGTCCTGGCCGACGAGATCAGCCCCGATACCTGCCGCCTGTGGGACGAAAAGACCCATGAGAAGCTGGACAAGGACCGCTTCCGCCGGGACCTGGGCGGCGCCGAAGAGGCCTATATCGAGGTCATGCGCCGCCTCATGGGAGAATAACTCCCACTCTGTCGTTTTCTGCGGCGGGCCGGTCACTATGACCGGTCCGCCCCCACTCTTTCGTGATATGACTGGAGGAAATCTGTTTGGGCGGCTTTTTTGGTGCGGTCTCCAAGCGGGACTGCGTGCTTGATATCTTCTTTGGCGTGGACTACCACTCCCACCTGGGCACCCGCCGGGGCGGCATGATCATCTACGATCAGGACAAGGGCTTCCAGCGCCAGATCCACAACATTGAGAACACCCCCTTCCGGACCAAGTTCGAGAAGGACCTGGCCGACTTTTCCGGCCGCAGCGGCATCGGCTGCATCAGCGACACCGATCCCCAGCCCCTGCTGGTGCGCTCCCATCTGGGCATGTTCGCCATCACCACCGTGGGCATCATCAACAACGCCGAGGAGCTGGTGGGGCAGTACTTCGACGCCGGCGTGGGCACCCAGTTCATGGCCATGAGCTCGGGCAAGGTCAACTCCACCGAGCTGGTGGCCGCCCTCATCAACCAGAAGGACAACTTTGTGGACGGCATCCGCCACGCCCAGGACGTGATCGACGGCTCGGCCACCATCCTCATCCTCACCCCGGACAACAGCATCATCGCCGCCCGGGACAAGCTGGGCCGCCTGCCCGTTCTGGTGGGCCGGGACGAGGACGGCTGCTGCGTCTCCTTTGAGTCCTTCGCCTACCACAAGCTGGGCTATCAGGACCACTACGAGCTGGGCCCCCGGGAGATCGTAAAGGTCACCTGCGGCGGCGTGGAGCGCCTCTCCGAGCCCGGCAAAGAGATGAAGATCTGCGCCTTCCTGTGGACCTACTATGGCTACCCCAACTCCAACTACGAGGGGGTCAACGTGGAGGTCATGCGCTACCACAACGGCGAGATCATGGCCCGGGCCGATAAAGAGAAGGGCATCGCTCAGGACGTGGACTACGTGGCCGGCGTGCCCGACTCCGGCCTGCCCCACGCCATCGGCTACTCCAACGCAAGCGGCAAGCCCTTCGCCCGCCCCTTCGTCAAGTACACCCCCACCTGGCCCCGGTCCTTCATGCCCGACAACCAGAAGGTCCGCAACCAGGTGGCCAAGATGAAGCAGATTCCCGTGCCCGAGCTCATTGAGGACAAGAAGCTGCTGCTGGTGGACGACTCCATCGTCCGCGGCACCCAGATGCGGGAGACCGTGGATTTCCTCTATGAGTCCGGGGCCAAAGAGGTCCATATCCGCTCCGCCTGCCCCCCCATCATGTACGGCTGCAAGTACCTCAACTTTTCCTCCAGTAAATCCGAGCTGGAGCTCATCACCCGCCGCACCGTCCAGGAGCTGGAGGGCGACGAGGGCCAGAAGCATCTGGACGAGTATGCCGACCCCGCAACCCAGCGGGGCCAGTGCATGCTGGAGGCCATCTGTAAAAAGCTGCACTTCACCACCCTGGGTTACCAGTCCCTGGAGGGCCTGATGGAGGCCATCGGACTGGAGCCCTGCAAGATCTGCACCTACTGCTGGACCGGCAAGGAATGATCTGCCCGGCGGGGCAGTTCCCCGCCCTACAATGTTTTGGAGGTTTTGAGATGAAGAACTCCCACTCTGAGTCCTATGCCGCCGCCGGCGTGGACGTCACCGCCGGTTACGAGGCGGTCAAGCGCATCAAGCCCATGGTGGAGTCCACCTACATCCCCGGCGTTATGGGCACGCTGGGCGGTTTCGGCGGCATGTTCGCCCCCGACATGGCCGGCATGAAGAAACCCGTGCTGGTCTCCGGCACCGACGGCGTAGGCACCAAGCTGAAGCTGGCTTTCCTCATGGACAGGCACGACACCGTGGGCATCGACTGCGTGGCCATGTGCGTGAACGATATCGTGTGCGGCGGCGCCGCTCCCCTCTTCTTCCTGGACTACATCGCCTGCGGCAAGAACGACCCCGGCCGCATCGCCGACATCGTCTCCGGCATCACCGAGGGCTGCCGTCAGGCCGGTTGCGCCCTGGTGGGCGGCGAGACCGCCGAAATGCCCGGTTTCTACCCCGTAGACGAATATGACCTGGCCGGCTTCTCGGTGGGTATGGTGGACGAGGAGAAGATCATCGACGGCAAGCGTCTCAGCCAGGGCGACGTGCTCATCGGCCTGCCCTCCACCGGCGTCCACTCCAACGGCTTCTCCCTGGTGCGCAAGGTGTTCGACGTGGAGCACTGCGATCTGAAGTCCCCCCTGGACGAGCTGGGCGGCAAGAGCCTGGGCGACACCCTGCTCACCCCCACCCGCATCTACGTCAAGGCCATCCAGGCCGTGCTGAAGGCCGGTGTGGATATCAAAGCGGTCAGCCACATCACCGGCGGCGGCTTCTATGAGAACGTGCCCCGCATGATGACCGAGGGCCTCACCGCCCGCATCGAGCTGGGTTCCTTCCCCCGCCTGCCCATCTTCGACCTGATCCAGAAGCAGGGCGGCATCCCTGAGCGGGACATGTACAATACCTTCAATATGGGTCTGGGCATGATCTTCGCCGTCCCCGCCAGCGAGGCCGCCCGGGCCATCGACGCGCTGAAGGCCGCCGGTGAGACCGCCTATCAGGTGGGCTCTGTGGTCAGCGGCGACGCCGGCGTGGAGCTGGTATGACCGCCATGGGAAAGAACATCGCCGTTCTTGTCTCCGGCGGCGGCACCAACCTGCAGGCCCTCATCGACGCCCAGGCCAGGGGTGAGATCGTAAACGGACAGATCACCGCCGTCATCTCCTCCCGGCCCGACGCCTACGCCCTGGAGCGGGCCCGTGCCGCCGGGATCCCCGGCTATGTGGTGGCCCGGAAGGAGTACCCCGACAGCCGCGCCATGACCGCCGCCCTGGTGAAGCTGCTCCGGTCCCTCTCCATCGACCTGGTAGTGCTGGCGGGCTATATGCACATCCTTACCGGCGAGATGGTGGATGCCTACCCCAACGCCATCCTCAACATCCATCCCGCCCTCATCCCCTCTTTCTGCGGCAAGGGGGCCTACGGCCTCCACGTCCATGAACAGGCCCTGGCCTACGGCGTGAAGGTCACCGGCGCCACCGTCCACTTCGTCAACGAGGAGGCCGACGGCGGCCCCATCGTCCTGCAGCAGGCGGTGGCCATCCGGGAGGATGACACCCCCGAGACCCTGCAGCGCCGGGTCATGGAGGAGGCCGAGTGGAAGCTGCTGCCCCGGGCCGTCTCCCTGTTCTGTCAGGACAGGCTGGCGGTGGAGGGCCGCCACGTCCGCATCCTCTGAGCCCCGTTTCCGGAACACCAGCTTGACAATGGCGCGCCGGATGTGGTAATTTAATCATGCGGTACAACTGACGGAAGTGGATGGACCACGGGGAGTACCGCCTCTGAACTGCCGACCGTCTGGGCGCACTTGTCTGAGTACAGGTGCGCCCTTTTTTCATCCCGCACCCGATTTTGAAAAAGGAGGATATCCCATGAACACCCTCGATCTCAACGAGATCCTGCGCAGTCATCCCTATCCCGGCCGGGGCATCGTGCTGGGCAAGTCCGCCGACGGCAAAAAGGCCGTCATCGCCTACTTCATCATGGGCCGCAGCGAGAACAGCCGCAACCGGGTCTTTGAGACCACCGACGACGGTATCCGCACCAAAGCCTTCGACGAGAGCAAGATGACCGATCCCTCCCTCATCATCTACCACCCCGTCCGGGTAGTGGGCAGCGACACAGTGGTCACCAACGGCGACCAGACCGACACCGTCCGGGACGGCCTGCTCGCCGGCAAGGTCTTTGCCCAGTCCCTCAAGACCCGGGAGTTCGAGCCCGACTGCCCCAACTACACCCCCCGCATCTCCGGCCTGATGCACGCCGACGGCAGCTACGCCCTGTCCATCCTGAAGAGCGCCGACGGTGACCCCGCTTCCTGCCGCCGCTATTTCTTCGGCTACGAGAATCCCCTGGCCGGCCAGGGGCACTTCATTCACACCTATCAGGAGAACCGGGATCCTCTGCCCTCCTTTGAGGGTGAGCCCCGGCAGGTGGCCATCACCGCCCCCGACGCCTGCACCCTGGCCGATGAGCTGTGGGAGAGCCTGAACGCGGACAACAAAGTCTCCCTCTTTGTGCGCTACATCGACCTGGAGAGCGGCAAGACCGACACCGTGATCAAAAACAAACACCAGGAGGGCTGAACCATGACCGAACTGGAACTGAAATACGGCTGCAACCCCAACCAGAAGCCCGCCCGCATCTTTATGGAGAGCGGCGAGCTGCCCCTGAAGGTGCTCAACGGCCGCCCCGGCTATATCAATTTTATGGACGCGCTCAACTCCTGGCAGCTGGTCAAGGCCCTGAAGAAGGCCACCGGCCTGTCCGCCGCCGCCTCCTTTAAGCACGTCTCCCCCGCCGGCGCCGCTCTGGGCCAGCCCCTGACTGATGTGGAGCGGAAGATCTACTTCCCCCCTGAGGGAGAGCTCTCCCCCATCGCCTGCGCCTATGTCCGCGCCCGGGGCGCCGACCGGCTGTGCTCCTTCGGCGACTGGGCCGCCCTGAGCGATGTGTGTGACGCCGATACCGCCCGCTGCCTGGCCGGTGAGGTGTCCGACGGCGTCATCGCTCCCGGCTACACTGACGAGGCTCTGGAGATCCTGAAGAGCAAGAAGAAGGGCGCCTACAACGTGGTGGAGATCGACCCCGGCTACGAGCCCGCCCCCATCGAGCGCCGCAGCATTTACGGCATCACCTTTGAGCAGGGCTACAACAGCCTGCCCATCGACGAGAGCGTGCTGGAGAACATCGTCACCGCCAATAAGGAGCTCTCCCAGCAGGCCAAAAACGACATGCTGCTCTCCCTCATCACCCTGAAGTACACCCAGTCCAACTCGGTGTGCTACGTGAAGAACGGCCAGACCATCGGCGTGGGCGCCGGCCAGCAGAGCCGCATCCACTGCACCCGTCTGGCCGGCAACAAGGCCGACATCTGGTGGCTGCGCCAGCATCCCAAGGTCCTGGGCCTGCAGTTCGTGGACGGCATCCGCCGTGCCGACCGGGACAATGCCATCGACATCTACATCTCCGACGAGCACGACGACGTGCTCTCCGACGGCGTGTGGCAGAACACCTTCAAGGTCCGCCCCGAGGTGCTCACCGCCGAGGAGAAGAAGGACTGGATCGCACAGCTCTCCGGCGTCACCGTGGGCTCCGATGCCTTCTTCCCCTTCGGCGACAACGTGGAGCGGGCCCGCAAGTCCGGCGTGCAGTACATTGCCCAGCCCGGCGGCTCCATCCGGGATGACCAGGTCATCGCCACCGCCGACAAGTACGGCATGGTCATGGCCTTCACCGGCGTGCGCCTGTTCCACCACTAAGCCATGGCGGGAACCGAGACCAGAGCCGGTGGGCTCAGCGGCACCCAGCTTAAATATCTGGCCGCCGTCTTCATGGTCATCGACCATGTGGGGATGCTCTTCTCCCCCATGTCCCCCTTCTTCCCGCCGGACTCCCTGTGGTTTTATCTGTTCCGCTATGTGGGGCGGCTGGCCTTTCCCATCTTCGCCTTTTTTGTGGCCGAGGGCTGCCGGAAGACCCATCACTACGCCGCCTATCTCAAGCGTCTGTTCCTCTTTGCCCTGCTGACCCAGGTGCCGCTGTACCTGGTGATGCCGGAGGACGGCCGCAGTGTCATCACCACCTTTTTCCTGGCCGCCCTGGCCATCGGGTGCTTCCGCCGGCTCGCCGGCAGGAGACATAAATGTCTGGCCTTTCTGGCCGCCGGGACCTGCGTGCTGCTCTCCCAGGTCCTCCACGGGGACTATGGCTGGATCGGCGCGCTGACGGTGGTGCTGCTCTACTTCGCCGGCGAGGACCGGAGGCGCCAGCTTTGCACCCTGGCGGCCTGTCTCCTCTTCTACTATCTGGCGGGCGGACTGTGGGCCTACTGGGGCGCCCCCGCCATCGCCCTGCTTCAGACCGAGGGCTGGGCCGGCTTCCTGGTGGATATGGGTGAGCGGCTCCCCTTCTTCCGGCAGGTCTACCTGCCCTACTCCCTGCTGATGGGCGGCTTCTCCTGCTGCTCCCTCATCCCCCTCTCCCGGTATAACGGACAGCGGGGCAGCGGCAGCCGCTGGTTCTTTTACTGGTTCTATCCCATCCACCTGGTGGTCCTTTGGATGATCCAGTTTCTTGTGACTTGATCGACTTCATTTAAGGAGGTATTTCCATGCATGTTTTAGTGGTGGGCGGCGGCGGCCGTGAGCACGCCATCGTCTGGGCCCTTTCAAAAAGCTGTAAAGTGGATAAACTTTCCTGTTCTCCCGGCAACGCGGGCATCGCGGAACTGGCCCAGTGCGTCCCCGTGAAGGCCACCGACGTGGCCGGCATGGTGGACTGGGCCAAGGCCAACGCCGTGGACTTCGTCATGGTGGCCCCCGACGACCCTCTGGCCATGGGCATGGTGGACGCGCTGGAGGCCGCCGGCATCCCCGCCTTCGGCCCCCGGGCCAACGCCGCGGTCATCGAGGCCAGCAAGGTCTTTTCCAAAGACCTGATGGCCAAATACCACATTCCAACTGCAAAGTATCAAGCCTTTACAGATATGGATGCCGCGCTGGCCTATGTCCGCAGCCAGGGCGCGCCCATCGTGGTCAAGGCCGACGGTCTGGCCCTGGGTAAGGGCGTCATCGTGGCCCAGACCGTGGCCGAAGCCGAGGAGGCTGTCCGCGCCATGATGGCCGACAAAAAGTTCGGCGAGGCCGGCGCCCGGGTGGTCATCGAGGAGTGCATGACCGGCCCCGAGGTCACCGTGCTGGCCTTCTGCGACGGGAAGCACCTCTCCCCCATGCCCGCCTCCCAGGACCACAAGCGGGCCTATGACGGCAACAAGGGTCCCAACACCGGCGGCATGGGCTCCATCGCCCCGGTGGCCTGCTACACCCCCGAGGTGGCCAAAGTGTGCATGGAGACCATCTTCCAGCCCACCGTGGACGCCATGGCCGCCGAGGGCCGTCCCTTCCAGGGCGTGCTCTACTTCGGCCTGATGCTCACCCCTGACGGCCCCAAGGTGGTGGAGTACAACTCCCGCTTTGGCGACCCCGAGTGCCAGTCTGTCCTCTCCCTGCTGGACACCGACCTGATGGACATCCTCACCGCCTGCCGGGAAGGTACGCTGGACCAGGTGGACGTGCGCTGGAAGCCGGGCGCCGCCTGCTGTCTGGTACTGGCCTCCGGCGGCTATCCCGGCCCCTATCAGAAGGGCTGCCCCATCACCGGTCTGGAGAAGGCCGGGGAGACCGCTGTGGTCTTCCATGCCGGTACCGCCCGGAACAATGCCGGTGAGATCGTCACCAGCGGCGGCCGGGTGCTGGGCGTCACCGCTGTGGAATCCGACCTGGAGGGCGCCATCGCCCTGGCCTACCAGTCTGCAAAGCATATTAGCTTTACAGACATGCAGTTCCGCACCGACATCGGACACGCATTTTGATGCGTTGAGACAGGAGGTCAAGTATGAAGCTTCAGCACGAAAAAGGCCGCATCTTTGCTCTTGATCCGGAGGGAAAGCTGATCGCTGAGATCCTTTTTCCCTCCCTCAACGGCGTGGCGGCCATCACCCGCACCTTTGTGGACGAGTCCCTCCGGGGCCAGGGGGCAGCCGGACAGCTGATGGAGGCCGCCGTGGAGCAGATCCGCTCCGAGGGTCTGAAGGCCCGCCCCATCTGTTCCTACGCCGCCAAGTGGTTTGAAAAGCATCCCGAGCAGGGCGATCTGCTCTGAAACTCCCGGTCCCGCCTCCCACCCGGAGGCGGGACCTTTTTCGGCGCTCCTGTCCGCATAACACCCTCCTGAGCGCCAACGCAACCGCCGGTTGTCATTTTCTCTACCCTTTTTGGTTGCGCAGACCGCCCGGAGCTGATATGCTGAAACCGCTCAAAATTCATGACCGGAGGTCGTCATCCATGTTTCAGGACCGTCTCTATCAGCTGCGGAGATCCAAAGGGCTCTCCCAGGAAGAGCTTGCCCATGTAATCGGCGTATCGCGCCAGGCCGTTCAAAAATGGGAGAGCGGAGTTTCCCAAAGTTAAAGATACCACATCAATCCCACGCGGACTTTTGCTCAACCGATACAGCCGGAGGGCTGGATAACAAGAAAAGGCGGTATGCGCCCCGTGGAGGGGTAGCGTACCGCCTTTTCTTGTGGGGGTTTCCAAAGGGGGCAACGCCCCCATTTGGCACACGACTTTGCGAAGCAAAGTGTAGTGTGTTATACGCTCTGCCGGCGTTGCCCTGAAAATACCGTTGCCGCCGGGGAGGGCAAGGGCATTTGACGCGGCAGGAAAGCAGGGCTTTGTTTGGGGCTGGTAAGCCGGAAACAAAGGGCTGATTTCAGCAGCAGACAGGGCGTATTATGAAAGCCCCCGTCCCTCGTCCTCCGCCCCCGGCCTATGGGACAAAAAGTCCCAAAGCTCTGGACACCGTGACCAGATGTGTGGCCACACTCCGGGAAAAGTAGCAGGACGGCAGGAAACCGTCAAGGCTGAAATGAATGGGCTGACGCCCGGCCTTGACCGTTCCCCGCCGCCCCGCTGGATGGGTGGACAAGGTGGCCAATCCCTAAAAGTGTTTGGCCGCACTCGTTCATTTTGGGGCCTTTCTTCTCCCAAAATTGAAATGGGCGGGAAAGCCCTAAAATGGCTTTCCCGCCTTGATTACCCATTAGCAAAGACGGGCGAGACTGTCAACGGCGGCGCTGAAAGCGCCGTTCATCTTGACCGTTGACTGGCTCGCCTGGCTTTGCTACTGCCCGTAAGAGATGGAAAAACAAGATGGAAAACAAGGTTAAAAATGGTTGACAAGTCTATCGGATGTGTGTTATACTGTGCGACAGTTTGAGATTGGAAGGAGGCTTACGTGTGTTAATTTGTGTACGCTAATAAGCAATAAAAAGTAGAAGTACCTTTCCACATGATGGTGGGCTTTTTTTGCGTGCGTATGCAAAGGAACACGTAGGTTTGACACGAGCAGTCTTTGAACTGTATCGTGGTGTTTTTTCGTGCTTTGTTGTTATGCAGGCGTCTGCCCTCTCTGTGGGACAACGCCTGCTTTTTATTGCAGAAACAAAGGAACAATGCAATAAAAAAGGAGGTTCGCATTATGACCCAAAACAACAATTCATGGAGAAAAACTTATTTTACACTTCTTGCCGGACAAGCAATATCCTTTATTAGCAGCGGTATTTTGCAAATGGCCATTATCTTTTATTTGGTTGCGAAAACTAATTCTGCAATCATATTGACGGCGGCAACACTGATTGGATTTTTGCCGCAAGCCTGTTTAGGCCCGTTTGCAGGTGCTTTTGTTGACCGGCACAGCCGTAAAAGCGTAATGATTGGTGCGGATTTGATAATTGCCGCCGCTGGCGGTATTCTGGCGCTGGTGGCGTTTTACATGGAATTGCCCGTATGGTCTATTATGGTTGTCCTGTTAATCCGAAGTGCGGGAACTGCTTTTCATTCTCCAGCATTCAGCGCAGCAACACCTATGATTGTGCCAAAAGAGGAACTTACAAAATGCGCTGGTTACACGCAGACCATGCAAGCAGTAAGTGCGATTATCAGTCCAGCTGCCGCAGCGTTTTTATATGCTGTTTGGCCTCTTAATGCAATTATATTGTTAGATATTGTGGGTGCAATCCTTGCCTGTGTGACTGTTGCGATTTCGTCCATACCAACGCCTGAACTATGTCCAGAAACGAAAAGACAACAGTTTTTACAGGATATGAAAGAGGGGTATGTGGTATTAAAGCAAAACAGGGGCCTCTTTGCTCTGCTCTGGATTGGTGTAATTTATATGTTCTTTTATATGCCAATCAGTACGCTTTTTCCTCTCATCTGTATGTCATACTTCAAAGGAACACCGGCCCATGCCTCTGCCGCTGAAATTGCTTTTGCGGTTGGTATGCTGCTTGGCGGAGTCATTCTGAGCATTTGGGGCGGTTTTAAGAAACGGCGGTACACCATCGGTCTTTCCGTTCTCCTGATGGGCGTTAGCAATATGCTCTCCGGGCTTTTGCCGCCAGACGCATTTCTTGTCTTTGTTGTGTGCTGTACTGTTATGGGAATTTCCGCTCCATTTTACGGTGTGCAAAATGCGATTTTTCAAGAAACGGTCAAACCAGAATATCTGGGGAGAGTTTTTTCTCTACTGACAAGCGCCGCTTCCCTCGCCATGCCGTTTGGCCTTGTCATTTCCGGGCCTCTGGCGGAGCGGCTGGGAGTTGAGAAATGGTTTGTCATTTGCGGAATTGGCATTATCATCGTTGCGCTTGCCGTATTTTTACTACCCGGTTTGAGAGAGATTGACAATACGCAATAATCAACTGCACCTTTTTCTATTACTAAACAAAATGCCTGGATGGTGGTTCTGAAAAACCAGAACCGCCGTTCAGGCATTTTTTATCTTCGTCCTCTCTGCGGTTTTGGATTCTTCAGCAAGTCGGATTTTTCCGCAATCTTTTTCAGCCACTTCCGTTCTTCTACTGACAGCTTCCTAAAATTCAGCTTGAGCCGTTTGCAGATAAACGCCAAGTACGCTTGTTCCGTGTCGCTGTCCTGGCTGACGATTTCACCAGCAGTTTCCAGCATTTCTTTTAGCGGGTTATCCTCTGGGACGCTGAAAAAATCGTCCTTGTGTGTTTCCCGCAGAGCAAGGGCAATCCCGTTTATGTCCCGTTGTATCACATAGCGGCAAAACTCGTCCTCATCAATATGGGCGGTGATAAGCTGTCTTAACTGCGTATCACTCATGCCAGGATTATGCTTTTTTATAACAGTTGCGCTCATCGTGTCCACTATGGCGTTTGCACCCTGCGCCTGTTTCAGTGCCGTTCCGTTCACATAGATTTCAAGGTCAGCCATCAGCCGGGGGAAATCCGGGTGCGCCGCCAGCTCACACAGCAGGGTATTGTCTATCCTCCCGCTTTTCAGCAGGTCAATCATTTTATCACTCAAACGCAGGTCTGCAAGATCGGCGTTTGGGTGATTTTTCATTTCAGACAGCCCCAGCAGATAATCAGCGGTCACACCGTAAAACTTCGCCAGCCGGATAAGGGCATAGTGGCTGATGTCCTTGAAGTCTTCCGTTTCGTAACTGCCCAGCGCAGACTTGGAAAGCCCGGTCTGCTCCGCAAGCTGCCCCAGCGTCAAGCCACGCTCCACACGTAGGTCTTTTAATCGCTCTTGTATGGATAAAGACATATTCACCCTCCTTGCTAGCTCAACGAAAGAGAAGCCGTTATGCTATGTACTATGCTCATAGCATAACGGCATAGGCATTTACAGTTTTATTTTACCATTTGCTACATCTTCACGAAATTTATCAACAAGCTTCGCTGTCAGCTTGGATTTACCGTAGTGTTCAAGTACAAAAGTACGATAACTTTTTCCATCTACAAGCACATCACTTTTTCTGGTCAACAACCAATTTCCGTTACCTCCTCCCTGTTCTCTAATATTCCAGTCTTTCCCATATCTTTTATAGATTTCATCTTTTTTACCTTGAACAGACATTGATTCGCTTGGAATATAAACAATTTGCATAATAGCTCCTCCTTTATTTTGTGCAAGAAGACCAGAAACCTGAATTTGTCTTTTATCTTTTTTTGATTATATCACAAATCCGAGAGCGTGGAAATAGGGAGTTTTTCAGGCTGATTTCCTACCTCTTGGATATACGGCACAGGCGGTCAAAAAGGTGTAGACTTGGGATAGTTCATCGATGGACAAGCACCTTGGAAACAGAACACGCCAAAGAAAACGGAGGGACGCATGAGCAAAAGACCCTATCAACACCTGCCGCCGCTGGAACACAGGCCGGACGGCTCCCCCTACCGCATAACCCCGCCCCAGAAGAGACGAGCCAGCGGCCTGATACGCCGGGAGTGCTGCAACTGCGAGGACGGAAACTGCCTTGCGCTGGACGATGGCGACACCTGCGCCTGTCCGCAGATGATTTCGTTCTCCGTCTGCTGCAAGTGGTTCCGCTGGGCGGTCTTGCCGCTGGACAGGACGCTGGAAGCGGAGATTTACCGGGACAGGGACTTGAAACGCTGTGCGGAGTGCGGCGGTGTGTTCGTCCCGAAGTCCAACCGGGGCAAATACTGCCCGGACTGCGCCGCCAGAGTTCACAGGCGGCAGAAAACAGAAAGTGAACGGAAAAGGAGGTCTGCTGTGGACAGTTAAGAGCGGGAAAAGCCTTGATTTGCAAGGCTCCGCAAGCCCTCAACCGGGGCGGCTGGTATCATTTATCATTCGCCCCGGAAAACGGGCCTCTAACCGTCCACAAAACACGCTATGACAAACACGATTTATATTCACCAGCCGGAAAAGGCGTTCAGTTTCACCCGGCTCCCCAATTTCCTTTTTGAAGCACCCACATTCCAGCCCTTGAGCAACGAAGCGAAGGTGCTGTATGCCTTTGTCCTGCGCCGGGCGGAGTTGTCCCGGAAGAACGGCTGGGCGGACGAGTACGGGCGGGTCTACCTGTACTACCCCATCTGCGAGGTGGTCGCTTTGCTCCGCTGCGGGCGGCAGAAAGCGGTCAACACCCTGCGGGAGTTGCAGTATGCGGGGCTGGTGGAAATCCAGAAACAGGGCTGTGGAAAACCCAACCGCATTTACCCGAAATCCTATGAAGCGGTTCCAAACACCGACTTCAAGAAATCCGGTTATGGTACGCCGGAGGGCTGAAAACCGTACTTGGCGAGTACGAAAATCAATCCTCTTGAAGTACGGAAATCTGACGGTATATAGAAATACAGAGATTAAAACCATCTATTTACATTCATTCCATTCCAATCCTATCAGAGATATTTTCGGCGGGAAAACCCGCCGGAAAGGAATGGAATGGGGAAAGGAGTTCAATGGCACAACACGCAATTTTGCGATTTGAGAAGCACAAGGGCCACCCGGCGGGGCCGCTGGAAGCCCACCATGAACGGAAAAAGGAGCAGTACGCCAGCAACCCGGACATTGACACCAGCCGGAGCAAGTACAATTTCCACATCGTCAAGCCGGATGGCCGCTACTACCATTTCATTCAGAGCCGCATCGAGCAGGCCAGATGCCGCACCCGCAAGGACAGCACTCGGTTTGTGGACACGCTGATTACCGCCAGCCCGGAGTTTTTCAAGGGCAAGTCCCCAAAGGAGATAGCGGCCTACTTCCAGAGGGCGGCGGACTTCCTCATTGACCGGGTGGGCCGGGAGAACATCGTTTCGGCTATGGTACACATGGATGAAAAAACGCCCCATCTGCACTTGGTCTTTGTGCCGCTGACAAAGGACAACCGCCTGTGCGCCAAAGAAATTATCGGCAACCGGGCCAATCTGACGAAGTGGCAGGACGATTTTCACGCCTGTATGGTGGAGCAGTACCCCGACCTGGAGCGTGGGGAAAGCGCCAGCAAGACGGGCCGGAAGCATATCCCCACCCGGCTGTTCAAACAGGCGGTCAACCTCTCCAAACAGGCGAGGGCCATTGAAGCGGTTCTCTCCGGCATTACCCCGCTGAACGCCGGAAAGAAGAAAGAGGAAGCCCTCTCCATGCTGAAAAAGTGGTTTCCGCAGATGGAGAACTTCTCCGGGCAACTGAAAAAATACAAGGTCACAATCAATGACTTGTTAGCGGAAAATGAAAAGCTGGAAGTCAGGGCAAAGGCCAGCGAAAAAGGCAAGATGAATGACACGATGGAACGGGCGAAGTTAAAAAGCGAACTGGACGATATGCGGCGGCTGGTTGACCGTATCCCGCCGGATATACTGGCGGAACTGAAACGTCAGCAGCGGCACACGGTAAAGGAAAGGTGATAGATATAAGCAGAAATTTTCGCCGCCTCTGT